>JACQUT010000051.1 GCA_016267585.1 Cyanobacteria bacterium NC_groundwater_1444_Ag_S-0.65um_54_12 | reverse complement strand
GCTGGTCTTCTCGCAGTTCGTGAAGATGCTGCATATTTTGCGTGACAGGCTTAATGCCAGCGGCATTGCCACCGAATATCTGGATGGCCAAACGCGGGACCGGCTCGAGCGGGTGCAACGCTTTAATGAAGGAGATGTTCCGATTTTCTTGATTAGCCTGAAGGCTGGTGGCACCGGGCTCAATCTAACCGGTGCCGACTATGTCATACACTACGATCCTTGGTGGAACCCGGCGGTTGAAGATCAAGCAACTGATCGGGCCCATCGTATTGGCCAAACTAGACAAGTTTTCAGCTACAAGTTGATCATGCGCGATTCGATAGAGGAAAAGGTTATCCTCTTGCAAGAGCGCAAACGTGAAATGATAACCGGAATCCTGTCCGGGATGAATTTTGCTAGCCAGCTGACATCGGAAGATCTAGACTACCTATTGTCACCGACGGCGGTCAGCACCTAGTTTTTGGCTTTATGGCAAAATTAAACTAGCTTATGGCTGTTTGTTATGGAAAACTTAAAGTGAGAGTTGCCTGGATTCCGGGAAAGAATGTCACCGGACATCCAAGGTAAATGCGGTATGCTACACGGTATTTCTTACTCGAGTAAAATTTTGTGACACCAAGATCTCGTACTATCAAACTGGAACCACCTGGGCGTCCCCGCCGGCGTGGCAAGTTATTGATAATGGGGCCAATGACCATACCGGAGCTTGCTCGTTCGAGGCTGGTGGCCGTTTATCTGCCGCCAGGCTATGACCATGATGTTTCTCGACGCTACCCGGTGATGTACATGTGGGATGGCCAAAATCTTTTCGATCCCATGACTTCCTTTTGCGGCGACTGGCAAATGGACCTGGCGGTGGACGAGCTAGTACTGAAAGGCGAAATAGCGCCATTCATCTCGGTAGGTATCTATAATGGCAACGAATACCGACTCTCCGAGCAATCACCTTGGTCTGATCCTTATTACCGCTGTACCGGTGAGGCGGAATTTTTCTTGGAGTGGGTGGTAGGACCCTTGAAAGCCGAGATCGACCGTCGTTATCGTACTCTTACTAGTGCTGCCTACACGGGTATCGGAGGCTCCTCGATGGGCGGCCTTACCTCGCTCTATGCACTGTTCCGTTATCCAGCGGCTTTTAGCAGAGCTTTGGTGATGTCGCCTTCATTATGGTTTGCGCGGGGCGAGATTTTCGATTTCATAGCCTCTACCGCCGCCAAACCGGATAACTCGCGGATATACCTGGATTTTGGCAAACGGGAGATGCGTACCGGACCTGGCACACGCCTCTTACGTGATGCCAGGATCATGCGTGAGTTACTGATCAGCGTAGGTTACCGGTTAGACGAAGATCTAAAGTGGGTGGAAGATCCCAGCGGCATTCATAGCGAAGCTTGCTGGGCTTCGCGCTTACCTGGGGCATTGCGTTTCCTGTGGCCTAAAGAAATAGTAGCAAGTGTCAACTTTTCTGCGGATCTAGCCAGCTAAGAAGGGATCTATCATGCAAGAATCATGCCGAGGTTATCATGCCGACTGATATTCGCTCACAGCTAGAACGAGCAATTGCCAGCTCTCCGGCCGAGGCCACCGAGTTCGTTTATTCGGAAACGAGCGAAGGCTCTACGCGCTTTGGTGCCGACGCCATCACGCAAAATGTGGTGAGAGCCTCTCGCAGTCTTTCTATTCGAGTACAGCACGCCGGCAGAGAAGCACGGGTGGCAATCACTCAAATGAGCCCGGCTGCCATCAGCCGTGGCATTCAAGAAGCAATGGCAGTAGCTAATCAACGCATGCCAGATCCCGACCTTTTGCCCATGCTAGACCAGCCGCAAGAAATTTGTCCGGTAACATGGCCAGCACAGCTAGAGGTGGGACCAGAAGAACGAGCTACTGCCATCGTCGATGCCATTACCGCCTGCCAGCGCCAGCAGGCTAGAGCAGGCGGGATATGCAGTAGCACCGTAGAGCGCACTTTATTGCTAAATTCTTTTGGCATAGCGGCGGATGGTCATGAATACCGAGCGGAGTTCTCGCTGACCGCCGAGGCCGTTGCTGGCTCTGGTTGGGCAAAATCCTGCGCTCCTGGACATCATGCCTTGGATTTTGCGGGTGTAACCAGCAGCGCCTTGGATAAAGCCTTGGCGAGCCGTAGCCCACGGCAACTGCCACCTGGTGATTACCCGGTGGTATTAGAGAGCGCGGCAGTTGCCGATCTGATAAAAATGTTTCCTTGGTTAGCCTTCAGTGCGCTCGATTATTTAGATGGACGGCATTTTGCGGTGGGGCGTTTAGGTGAGCAATTTTTTGATCCTGAATTGACAATCACCGATGACGCGTGGGAAGTGCCTGGTTTACCTTTCGATTACGAAGGCGTAGCTAAAAAACGCACCCCCTTGATCGAAAATGGTCGTCTAACCGGATTGGTCCATGATCGACATACCGCTCGTCGCATGGGAGTAATACCCACCGGCCATGGCTCCCTTTGGCCCAATCCTTATGGACCTAACGCCGGCAACCTGGCTGTGAGTGGGGGCGAAATTTCTAGAGCTGACGTGCTGGCCGGTCTTGACCGCGGTCTGTTGATAACGCAGTTACACTACCTGAATGTGGTTGATCGGATGGATTTATCGCTTACTGGTATGACGCGCAACGGTACGTTCTGGATCGAGCAGGGGCGGATCGCCTACCCGGTGCAGAACCTTCGCTTCACCGACTCCTTGTTATCATTATTCGGGAATATCGACGCGATTTCCCGCGAACGCGATTTCGCAGCAGCTTTCTGGGAAGGAACGGTGTTGGTCCCTACCATGCGGTTACCGCGCATGCATTTTTCCAGCTTGGCGGGCTTTTGATAGCTGTCCTACTCTCTGTTCAAGAACTGGCAAGGAGTTTCAATGACCTCTACCACCACCGTAGTACATGTCCCGGCAGCTGATTTGCTGGTAAGCACGATAAAGCCGCTGACGGCTGCCGCTCTGAATGCCGCGCAATTAGCTGGCGCCGCTTTTGCCGATATCCGAATAATTCGCACCCGTCACGAGTCCATCGTGGTCAAAAATGGAACCATTGGCGAGCTAGAACGCTGTGACGATTTGGGGGCAGGGATTCGGGTGATTGCTGATGGCGCTTGGGGATTTGCCTCTACCTTCGATCTTTCGGAAGCTGGCCTGGTGGCCGCTGCAAAACTGGCGGTAAGGGTGGCGCGTTCCAGTGCGCGTGCCAAGGTGACTGACGTGCGGCTGGCTGCCGAGCCAGTGCATCATGATCGCTGGCAAACTCCTTACCAGATCGATCCATTCGCGGTCCCGCCAGAGGAGAAAATAGATCATCTCTTGTCAATAGATGCCATCTTGCGCGAGCGTGAAGAGATTGCGGTTGCCGAGTCCAATATTCAGGCTTTGCGTGAGCGACAATGGCTGGCAACTACCGAGGGGACCTTCATCGATCAAGAAATCACCCGTTGCGGTGGTGGTTTCGAGGTTACAGCCGTTGGCAATGGCGATGCGCAGACCAGATCTTATCCCGCTTCGTTCCGAGGGCATCACAAGACGCTGGGCTATGAGATTATTCCGGCGTTGCGAATGAAAGAAAATGCCGCCCGGATCCGGGATGAGGCTATTGCCTTGCTTACTGCTCCGCCCTGTCCTACCGGTAGAACTGATTTGCTTCTTACCGGATCGCAGCTCTGTTTGCAGATTCACGAATCGGTCGGGCATGCCAACGAGCTGGATCGCGTACTGGGTCTAGAGAGCAATTATGCCGGCGTATCTTTTTGCACGGTCGAAAAGCGACGGAACTTTCGTTACGGTTCGGAAATAGTGAACTTCGTAGCGGACTCGACAGTGCCAGGCGGCTTGGCGACAGCCGGTTACGACGATGATGGCGTGCAAGCGC
>JACQUT010000023.1 GCA_016267585.1 Cyanobacteria bacterium NC_groundwater_1444_Ag_S-0.65um_54_12 | reverse complement strand
CGCCGAAGGGGCGATCATCGCTTCGGTCAAAGATGAAGATATTGATAGCAAGCCCAGCGATCCGCTCTTCGAGCAAGCTCGTTCCAAGAACTCGCCAACTATTCGCATCATCGATTACGAAGGTCACCGTGCCAGCGAAGCCATCATGCCGATTTCTTCGGGCAAGGATGCGCTAGGGGCCATAGGTGCTCTGCATTTGATAATGAAGCTAGATATCCTGAACGAAAAAATTCGACAAATAATCAAATATGTCATCATCATCGCCGCAATAGCGCTCCTCCTATCAGGATTGCTGACCATCTTGGTTAGCAGGAGCATGATTTCCCGACCGCTCCTGCAGCTGGCTGCAGCCAGCAGGCAGCTCGCGGTGGGGGAACTGGCCCATGAGGTAACCGTGGCCTCGCAGGATGAAATGGGGCAAATGGCCAAGAGCTTCCAGGAGATGATCGCCTACCTGCGCGGCAGGGCAGTGATCGCAGAGCGCATTGCTGAAGGTGATCTGACACAAGATGTTCTACCAAACAGTCACAAAGATATTCTTGGCCAAGCGTTTTGCCGCATGACCAATAATTTGCGGCAAAGCGTGTTGCAAGTACGCCAGACTGCCCACCTGGTAGCAGCGGCAGCCGATCAATCCAATCTAGCCATTACCGAGGCCTCCAGCGTCATAGCTGGCATGGGAACTGGCATTCGCCAGGTCGATAGTAGCGCGCAGGCCTTGGCTAGCAACGTGGAAAAAACCGCTTCCTCTATCGAAGAAATGGTGATGAATATCCGCCAAGTTGCCACTAGCACTGATGTGCTGGCTGCTACCGTCACAGATATTTCCGCAAACGTCGAACAGATGGCTTCTTCCATCCAGGAGATAGCCGGCAATACCCAGCAGGCCAACAAAGCGAGCGAACAGGCAGCCTCGGCAGCGCGCGCCGGTAGCGAAGCCGTCATGCAGACCATTGACGGGATGGAACAAATCAATGGCGCCATGAACGAAGTCATCAAGGTAATCGAGGGTTTTGGCAAGAGCTCAGCCGAAATCGGCAACATCGTTGATGTGATCGACGATATTGCCGAGCAAACCAACCTGTTGGCCTTGAACGCGACCATCGAAGCGGCACGGGCTGGCGAACAAGGTAGAGGTTTTGCCGTGGTAGCAGAAGAGATCCGCAAACTGGCAGAGCGCTCTGCCAAGGCTACCAGCGAGATCGCCGGCTTGGTCAATGGCATCCAGAAAGAAATGTCACGCGCCGTTCGTTCCACCAAGAATGGCGAGCAAGCTATCTGCAATGGAACAGCGATCGCTCAAGGGGCAGGGAAGGCACTCGACAAGATCGTTTCGGATGTTTCCGTCGCATCCAAGACCGTTTTGCAGATTGCCCGGGTTACGCAGGAACAAGGTAAGGCAGCCGGGGAGATCCATACAGCAGTCGAGAACATGACGATGATGACCCAGCAAGTATCGGAGGCCACCAGAGAGCAAAACAAAGGTTCCGTGCAAATAATCGAGGCGGTAACGGCCATGCAGCAGATGATCCGGCAGATTTCCGGCGCTACCGCGGAACAGAAAAATGGTGGCGAACAAATGCTGCTGGCAATCGATAGCATCGCGCAGCTGTCAGCTAACTTACAAAGACAGTCGCAAAGCCTGTTGGCCGCGATTGCTTTCTTCAAAGAAAAGGAGGATCCTAACAACCGACGTAGCTCAATGGTGTCAGTGGTCGCACACGAGAAAGGAACCAGAGGATGAAGAAAAGATTGATTCTTATTCTGGGAATTGGCTGTAGCACCCTCTTGCTACCGTCATTCTCGGCCCAAGCGGCATTGCCTAATCAAACCGCGATTTCCATTTTGCAACAGCTAGAAGGAATGTTGAGCGACGTAGAGAGCGAAGCAATCCGCCAGCATCCGGATGCGAAAACGCGTTTGCGTAACGTGACAATCTCGTTGCAAGGAGTCATCGAAGACAACATTCTGAGTGCCAACAAGCAAGTAGTCATGAATCCGCAAGCTATCCTGCGTGTCATCGAAGAAGAACTGGCCAAGGGAGGAGACAAGAAAATCATCGCTAAACGCCTCGTTCACGACCAGCTCGCGGGCTATTTTTATGCAAAGTAAGGAGCCTATGAATATGTCGAAAAGATCCTCGCAGCAAAATAGCTTGTTAGCAATGGGTATGGCAACAGCCATCGCCTTTGGCGCCGGGCCAGCGCAAGCCATGGAGGTCAAGGTCGGAGGTTTCGCCGGAGCATTCGGCAGCTATGACCAGAAAGCCAAGACGGTCAATTTTAACCTGGATGAAACCAAGATCATACCCATGGTAACTTTTGCGGAAAATATCAGTTTCTTGTCGGAATTCGTCTATGATTTCGACCGAACTGCCACCGATCTTGGCAAAGCTACCGGAAACAAAATACCGCTTAAACTGGAGCAAGTGATTTTCAATTACAATTTTCTGCCCGTTGCTAACCTGACCGCCGGGCAGATGCGAATTCCTTTCGGGTTCTGGGACGATCTGAGTGCCAAGCGCAAAGCTGCCCGCATCAAGAACACCGATTCGATCCTGGGGTTCAAATTGCGGAAACGCGATATCGGCATCCAGTTGTGGGGTGACGTTTTACCGGCTTCATTGCTCAATTATCGCCTTGCGGTAGTCAACGGCAATGGTGAGAATGTCAACAAAGATAATGATACCGCCAAGGACATGGTGGGCCGCATCGGAACCAGCCTGGGGCCGCTGAACATTGGATGCAATGGCTATTGGGGAACACCCTTCACCGCAGGGATCACCAAATATGCCGCCGGAGTGGATTATCAGTTGCAAGCCACCGATGCCCTGATGCTTTCTGGTGAGTTTGCCTATAACAGCAACAATCTTGCCGGCGCCAAAAAGGTGGAAGGTAGTGCGTGGGGCGGTTATGTACAGGCTAACTACAGCCTTTACGATCTGGTGCCGGGGCTACGACTGGTGGCACTGTACGATATTTATTCGGAAACCATCGGGGAAACCAAGCCTTTGCAGACCGAATATGTCGGCGGTTTTCGCTATCGGCTGGCACCCGGAGTTACCTGGGTAGTCAACGGGATCTATGATGCAGTACCTGACGAAACCTCTCTCATCGCCAAATTCGAGGTGGTTTTCTAGCTCTGGTGCTTGATCCAGCAATGTAACCACTGATACTTATCCATTGAAGCAGCAAAGTGGGCCACTGACCTTTGTGTGCCCACTTTGCCAGAAGTTTGCTCTCTGTGCTCTCGGATCTCGGAAGAAACCGCTGCGCGTTGCCGACTACCATGGCGCAGGGATAGTGGTTATGGTCTATGGAAGGACTTGGCAGATTGCTCGATGGCATCCAACGCCTTCTTTAGCATGTTGAGCCGTAATTCCATATCAAGCATCCAGGCTTGAAATTGTTCCGGTGACATGCCACCGGGTTTGCCCACTTCCTTTGATTTCTCTCTGATTTCCGTATAGAGCGCTTGTACCCCGGTACTGATGTCCTGTACCGAGTTTACTGCCAGTACATGAATGGAACCTGTAGCTTCCGCCATGATCTCGCCCTTTCGTGACTAAAGCGCCTGACCGTCACTAAACGTTTAGCATCACCGTTACGGTTATCCCGATTCTCGTGCTCCTCTTGCGGTATTTAATCGAAAAAAAAGCTATCTGCTATGCTGTTTAATACGGCAAGAGGAAGCCCACTGGCGAGACGTTCGGGCTACCGGTTGAAATAGCGAGGTGCAACTACCATGCCAGAGAATCGCGACGTCATTATCATCGGCGGTGGCCCCGCCGGGCTGACTGCTGCAATTTACGCGGCCCGGGCTAATTTACATCCCCTGGTAATTGAAGGAACTGCGCCGGGTGGTCAGCTCATGATCACCTCGGATGTCGAAAATTACCCGGGCTTTCGCGATCCGCTAACCGGACCAGAGCTGATCGCAGCCATGCGAGCACAAGCCGAACGAGTGGGAGCCCAAATCGTCACGAATGACGTGACAGCGGTCGATCTTTCAAAGCAACCCTTCTTGGTTTCTACTGGCCAGGAAAATTTGCTAGCCAAGAGCATCATCATTGCTACCGGTGCTGCGGCAAAATGGCTGGGCTTGGCGTCGGAGCAACGGCTGATGGGTCGTGGCGTCTCGGCTTGCGCCACATGTGACGGCTTTTTCTTCCGCGACCGGGACGTGGCAGTGATAGGCGGCGGCGATACCGCCGTCGAAGAAACCTTATATCTGGCGAAGATCGCGCGTAGTGTCCTGCTGATTCATCGGCGAGCCGAACTGCGCGCTTCCAAGATCATGCAAGAGCGAGCCGCCGGTCATGCCAAGGTCAATTTTGCCTGGAATTCCGTCGTGACCGAAATCCTGGGGGAAGATAGCGTGACGGGCATAAGACTGCAAGATACTCGTACTGGTGCCACGCGCGAAATACCAATTGCTGGCGTTTTCATTGCCATCGGTCATCAACCCAATACCGCGCTTTTCTCCCGGTGGTTGGAATGTGACGATTCAGGCTACCTCAAGACCGTTCCGGGGACGACCCGGACCAGTTTGCCAGGAATTTTCGCAGCGGGCGATGTGCAAGATCGGGTCTACCGTCAAGCGGTAACAGCAGCGAGCTCTGGTTGCATGGCGGCGCTGGAAACGGAACGCTTCCTGCTGGCGACACCGGCGGTCGTCTAAACATCTGCTCTAAAGATAATAAATCGATTCTTATAGGCGGCAACGAAGTCTTAACGAAGGATCTGCGCGATTCGAGCGGACAACTGGATAGAGATCTGGATGAAATCTCTGAATTGGTGGAAAAGTCGCAAAGGGAGGTTAGTGATGGTGGCGAATGCACTGGGTGCGCTGATCCCGGTTTACAATTCCGAGGTATTGCCTGCAGTATCATCTGCTACCTTGGCACCACCACCGGACCCGGTGGGCATCAGCGTCGACGCTGCCAAGGATTTTGGCAAGTATGACAAGGATAAAAATGGCT
>JACQUT010000409.1 GCA_016267585.1 Cyanobacteria bacterium NC_groundwater_1444_Ag_S-0.65um_54_12 | reverse complement strand
CTGGTCCAGTCTGACCGGTTCGCGCATCCAGATCAGTCGCAGCACCACGGCAATAGCTGCCATATCCGGGCTAAAGGGATTGAATACCGAGCAACTGCGGGCGTTGCTGGGCAAGGTCGTACCCGGCACTCCGGATGCTTTCACTGCCACGCCGGATGTAACCACGAGTGAATTCTCGGCAGTTTGGGGCCTGGTAGATAGTGCTCTGGCGCTGAATCGCGATCCCTTGAGGGCGATCGCCCACGATACCGCGAATGGCACCTTTGTCTTGCGAGAATCCGGCCCCCTGGTGACCGACCTGTCAGTTGCCCGGGCTGCCGTGGGCGATATCGTCACGCTGCATGGCAACGGTTTCGATCCGGTGGCGGCCAACAATATCGTGCGATTCCCTGGTGCAACCGGCGTGACAGTAGTAGTCCTCGCTACGGCGGTCAATGCCACCGGCACGCAACTCACGGTCCAGATACCGGCCAATGCCGTGACGGGTGGCCTGACCGTGCAGGTAGGGAACATGGTGGCGCCGGTCGGTCTCATTAACTTCCGGGTGGCCGGTACCACCATCGAGACCTATGCCGGCACGGTTACCCCACCAGCGGGGACGCTGGCCACGAACTGGGCGATCGGAGTGCAAAGTAGTACTACTGTAGATACTTATGGTAACTTATTTGTCTCTGATGCTTACCGATCGGTAATATACAAAATATCAAGCATGGGCTTCATCACCAAGGTAGCTGGCAATGGTATACGGGGTTACTCGGGTGATGGCGGAGCGGCCACCAGTGCTGGGCTCAATTATCCCACTAGCGTGGTAGTGGATGGCGGTGGTAACCTCTACATAGCCGACAGCGACAATTACCGCATCCGCAAGATTGATACCATGGGCATCATCACCACGGTAGCTGGCAATGGCACTTATGGTTACTCGGGTGATGGTGGACTGGCCACCGGAGCGCAATTCTGGACTCCCAGTGGCGTGGCAGTGGATGGTGCTGGTAACCTCTACATTGTTGATAACGGCAAGCATTGCATCCGCAAGGTGGATACCGCTGGCATCATCACCACGGTAGTCGGTAATGGCACACCTGGTTATTCGGGCGATGGTGGGCCGGCCACCAGCGCATTACTCTCCACCCCCGGCGGTGTAACGATGGACAGCAGCGGCAATCTTTACATCGCTGACTACGACAACTACCGTATTCGCAAGATTGATACCACGGGTATCATCACCACGGTGGCCGGCAACGGCTCGTTAGGTTACTCGGGTGATGGCGGTCCGGCCACCAGCGCACAGCTCTATGCTCCGCATAACTTGACAATGGACAACGGGGGTAACCTCTACATCGCAGAATTCAGCAACTACCGCATCCGCAAGGTGGATACCGCCGGCAGCATCACCACGGTAGCCGGCAACGGCTCGCAAGGTTACTCGGGCGATGGCGGTCCGGCCACCAGTGCACAGCTCGATTATCCAGCTGGCATGGCAGTTGATGGTGCTGGCAATCTCTACAGCGCTGACTACCACAACTGTCTCATCATCAAGGTGGATAGCACTGGTATCATCACCACGGTAGCCGGCATTGGCACTCCTGGTTACACGGGGGATGGTGGAGCTGCCACCAGCGCACAACTCTATAACCCCGTTGACGTGACGGTGAATGGCGCCGGCAATCTCTACATCACTGACTTCATTAACCATTGCGTCCGCAAGGTGGATACCGCCGGCATCATCACCACGGTAGCCGGCAATGGCTCGCAAGGTTACTCGGGCGATGGCGGTCCGGCCACCAGTGCGCAACTCAGCTATCCACATGGCATGACGGTGGATGGCGCCGGCAATCTCTACATCGCTGAACAAGGTGCCCACCGCGTTCGCAAGGTAGATACTGCTGGTATCATCACCACGGTTGCTGGCACCGGCACCGGAGGGTATTCCGGCGACGGCGGTCCCGCCATCAGCGCGCAATTCAATATCTCAATTGACGTGACGGTGGATGGCGCCGGCAATCTCTACATCACTGACTTCGCTAACCATCGCATCCGCAAGGTGGATAACGCTGGCATCATCACCACGGAAGCCGGCAATGGCTCGCAAGGTTACTCGGGTGTTGGCGGTCCGGACACCAGAGCGCAGCTCAATTATCCAGCTAGCGTATCAGTGGATGGTGCTGGCAATCTCTACATCGCTGACTACGACAACCACCGTATCCGCAAGGTGGATAGCACTGGCATCATCACCACGGTGGCCGGCAACGGCACAAGTGACTACTCGGGCGATGGCGGAGCTGCCATCAACGCTGCTATCGCTTCGCCAGCTAGCGTGGCAGTCAACGCTGCTGGAACGTTGCTTTATATTGCCATGGCAGATTACGTTCGCAGAGTGCGATGAACTGCTTGGCTAGCCTGACCAAATGCTGAATCCTGCCAACGATCTAGCAGTGAGAGATTTTCTGCGCTGAGCCGTCATATCAGGTTAGGAACAGGAACCTGATCCAAGACGGCGCATCATGACGTATCACGGCGAATTCGTGCTGGCAAACGGCATCGCAGTTAGCGCCAGATTTCCGGTTCTGCTTTATCCAGGTACTTGACCTGCGGTTGTGCGCCGGTTTGGGTAATGGTGGCCAGGCTCCGGAGCAAGTCTGGATTGGTACTCTTGGCCTCGCCAGAAAGCTTACCGTCCTCCAGGCTCAGATCGATTTGCAGCCTTTGCTCGATATCCTGCAAACTGATTTTCAGGGATTTTGCGGTGGTGACCAATGAAGTGACTTCCAAAGAATGTTTGATACTACGTTCATCAGTGAGCAAAAGCTCACCCGCTAAAGCCATGCCAGTGGATTGAATATTTCCTCTCAGGTTTATTTCCATACGTGGCAACGAACCATGAATACTGAGTCGTGGCAAAAGCTGATTGCTAGCGCCTGATTCATTGGGACCTAGTTCGGCTGTGATGTTGGCAAACTGCATCCCCCGATTCAACGTTACGCTTGTGGTAATCGCGGAAGCCTGGGTGGCTTGCCAGCGGCGACCAAAAGTGTAATGACGAAAGGTAGCGGGCTGGCCGATCGGTGTTGACCATGGCCGCCAGGCCTGGCTAACTGGTCTGGCGGTGGTTTTTACTTCAAGCGTACCGGTAACGCCTTCCAAGCTCTTGCGCAGATCCACTTTATAACTGGCAACGCCTTGAGGTGGCAGCGCCGAGCCATTATTGAAGGTGAATTGAAGGAGCTGGCGCTGCCCTTCACTTTGCAAGTAAGCGATTTCCATCCGTTCCGGTTCAGAAAGCGGTATCGGTACTACACTCGTCTTGCTGGGTGGCAGGGCCGGCCATGGCACATTGCGAAGATAAGGCTGCAGATCAACGCCATAAAAGGTAGGCAAACCGATGGCTATCGTTTCGCTCGTGGCTCGCACGATGTATCCTAGTTCGAGGTTGGCCAACGGGCTAATGGTGCGTTGCATAGCGCGTAGCTGTTGCAATTGCTTCTGTTCCTGGGCCGTGGCACCGAAGAGTCCGGTCAGCGCCGGGCATCCGGCAACAAAACATACCAGCAAAATTGCGCTGGCCAGGCGAAAAGTATCAATTCTCATAGCAGTACTAATATTTAGCCAATATACGCTATAAAGTTGCTTAAATAAAGACAGTAATGGCTAGGGGGGTGCACGAACCGAAACTGGTTGATCTCTGGACGACGCAGGAGCCCAAGATCGCGACGCGACTCTTTTGGAGACCCAGAGCCGGTTCCAGCCTCCGCCATCCGAGAGATACAAAGCGCGGATGTGCGCCACCGCATCCGCCCCGGCCAGTGACCAGTAGGGTCGGGGACTGGCGCGGTAGCCATTTTACCGGCCCCGTCTCCAGCCCCCGCCTCGTCGCACGCAGCGTGCGGATTTCCCGCACTGCGCGCTCCTGCTCACTTCGTATCAAGGGTTATGAGGCCTATCGGGCTGGGAGCGCTTTCGGGGAGCTTTGCCTCGGGCGCAGCTTGTACCCATCAAAGAGCCCAAGCTCGCCGTAGATCAGCCCCTTACTCCACCTCTTCCAACCGAAACCTGGCCGTTTTCTGGCTTTGAGCATTTGCCGCCTGACCTTCTTTTCCACCCAGTCTCGGACGTAAGAAAAGCACCGGCTTGAGTGGCCGACGGCGAAGTAGGTTACCCACCCCCGGAGAATTGGGTTGATCTTGTCGATCACTCGGCTCACCGGCTGCGATTCCCTGCTTTGGAATTCCACCTTGAGCTTGGCCAGCAGTGCCTTCCGAGCCTTTCGACTCGGCATGCTATGAGGCCGCCATTTGCCCGCACGAGTGCGGATTCGGCGGATCTCAAAACCAAGAAAGGCAAAACTCTCGCCGTTTGTTAGCTCGACGTTCCGGCTCTTTTCTTCGTTCACCTCGACTTGCAGTTTGGCCAGTTCCTCTCGGAGACGCTTGATCAACCCTCGATAGAGCCACGACTGGCTCGGGTGGGCGCTCACCAGGGCCACCAGATCGTCTGGCGAATCGCACATATTGCACGTACGTCCACTTCTGGTACCGGGTGACCTCGGTGGCCCGCTCCAGCATCCGATCGACCTCATTGAGGTAAACGTTGCTGAGCAGCGGCGGTATGTAATCGCCCAGGCACGTATTGCATGGTCAGAGGAAGTATGCGACTCGTGATCGCTGACCGCGTCTAGATCTACTCCACCTGATT
>JACQUT010000405.1 GCA_016267585.1 Cyanobacteria bacterium NC_groundwater_1444_Ag_S-0.65um_54_12 | reverse complement strand
TGGCGAGCGGCCGGTCAAGATACCACGGGGTAGCGCTGCCAGATAGACCTGGTAAAGTGAAGCCAGATAATGATCGGCAACCCAGGACAATAATTTTTTCATCTTGGTTGGCAAAACTTGTTCCGGGACCACGGCTCGGATGATTTTGGCCACCGCGGGCGGTGGCGGTGCCGGGCAAGCTACGATGAATCCGCCAACTTCCGATCGGTTGCCAAAGGGAACGCGTACCGCTACACCTGGCTCTATCCAAGGTTCAAATTCCCGCGGCACGGCATAGGTATAAGGATGTTTAGCTGCCGGAATGTCTACCAGTACCTCGGCGAAGCGCAGCGGGCTACCGTTCATGGCGCAAGCACTGGGGATAGGTATGGCAGGAAGATATCCCACAGTGCTGCAGCCAGCGAAGCTTTTGGTTGTATGGTGAGTTCGGCTACGATACCATGCTCGGCTAGCACGGTTGCCGCACTAGCTTCTGCTTCCATGGCCGAACAGGCATCATTTGCCACCAATAAATCAACCCGCTTCGCTCGTAGTTTTTTTGCTGCATTGACCAGCAGATTCTCACTTTCTGCAGCAAAACCAACTAATAACTGATCGGAACGACGGCGACGTCCCACCTCGGCCAGAATATCTATGGTAGGCGCGATTTCTATCACGTTCGGCATGTCCGCCTTCTTGAGTTTTTGCCCAGATGGGTAGGCAGGGCGCCAATCTGCTACTGCTGCGTTCATCACTAGCGCAGCTACTTGATCGAATTTGGCCATTACGGCTTCATACATTTCGTTTGCCGTAGCGACGTATATGACTTCCATGCCGGCAGCTGGCAAGTTGCCAGCTGCCGATATCAGGGTAACGCGTGCACCGCGCCGCAACGCTTCGTTGGCAAGATGAAAGCCCAGCTGGCCGCTGGAGCGGTTACCGATGTAACGTACCGGATCGATAGGTTCGCGTGTCCCGCCTGCCGTCACCAAAATGTGATAGCCAGCGAGCTGCCTGGATTGTTTGGTCAAAGCAGTTATGGCAGAAACGATATCCGACAGGTCAGCCAATCTGCCGGTTCCGACTTCACCACAGGCTAACTTGCCATTTGCCGGCTCGACAATATTGACACCGCGTTGTCGCAATAGGGCGAGATTGGCTTGAGTAGCCGGATGATACCACATCGTAGTGTTCATGGCTGGAGCAATTACTACTGGTGCGGTGGTAGCTAGCAAAACTGTGGAAAGCAGATCATCTGCCAGTCCGGAAGCGAGTTTAGCCAGACAGTTGGCGGTAGCCGGCACGATTGCCACGATGTCCGCATTTCTGGCGAGCGAGATGTGACGCATGGCACTCGCAGCGATCAAAGAATCGGTGTGCGTCACCTGCTGGGTAATGGCTTCAAAGGTAAGCGGCGTAACAAATTGCGCAGCATGCTGCGTCAAGATTGTTTGGATTGACCAGTCAGCTTGGTGCAAGCTGACTGCTAACTCGATTGCTTTGTACGCGGCAATACCGCCGCATACGCCGAGCAGCAACCTTGGCACTAATCGTTGTTTCCCCGGTAGTTAGACAATATCTCGGTTATCGCCAGGGGAATCGGCTTCAGGGTTTCATTGTTTGGAGCGCGGGCTATCTCATCTTTGAGAATCTTGGCGCGCTTGGCTATCTTGAGGACCAGTTCGTATTTATTGGGGCAACGCAGCAGTAACTCGCTGTGATCGATTACTGAAAAAGTACGATTGTCTACCATAAAAACCTCCTGATTACATGATACCTGGTAGTTGCAATCTAGTGAAAGAGGTCGGTCCACTCGTAAATCCGGCGCAAGACACGTTCTTTCAAGGTCGAATTCCTCTTGATCCAGTCGAGATCGATGGGTGTGGCGGATTCCCAGTCGGGACGGGCGACCTTTTTCTGGAATTCTTCGATCTTCTTCGCCTGCGGCGAATCTGCTATCAGGTTCACTATTTCGTGGTTGTTGTGGTAGGTTCGCGTATCGCCGTTCGCCGAGCCGATAGAGAGTACTTCACCGTCGAACAGGAAACACTTGAAGTGAGAGAATCGCTTCGAATAGCTGCCGCCCAGGGTGCCGCCGGTCGAGGCGCGAACTTCTATTCCGAGTTTGAGGAGCTGGCGAGCGCTCTCCATCGTAATCTGATAGTCCCAGCCGCCGTCCGCTTCGCCCTTCAAGGGGATGAGAACCTTGACCTTTAGCTGGGGAACGAGTTTCTCGATGTTCTGGCGCTCGCTTGCGGTCTTCGCCCGCGAGAAGAGGCTTCGCCGGAGCTCGGCGTTGCGGCGCTTGGCGTCGCCCAGTGCCTTGATCAGGTCGTCATCCGATAGGTAGGGCGTGATGAGGAAGATTTCACGCCGAGCGTTCGCGATCGCCTTGAGGTGAATCCGCTTGATATCGGTCCCCTTGTGAACCGGATCGGTCACGAAGGTCTGGACCCGAGTGGTGCCCGTCTTGCTCAAAGGGAGCGGAGGAAGCTTGGCGGGCACCGTGCCACCAGCGTTCTTCCAGTTCTTGAAGAACTCCTTTAGAATGCGAGCGGTCTCCGCACCCTCGACCGTCATGAGGATATCGTGATAACTTGGCACGGTGGTGCTCGGATCGCCCCACTTCAGCTGATAGGTCGACCTGAAGTACTCGTCACCGACGTTGCGTCCCCCTATCAGGTAACGCTCGCCGTCGGCAATATAGACCTTGCGGTGCGTGACGGGCATGAAGCGCTTGGCCGACAGATCGATGTAGCTCGGGACAAAGAGCTTGGGGTTGAATACCTGGACTGCGACGCCGTTTTTGCGCATGTAGTCCATGAGCTGGTGGTCGGCGGTACCATTGCCTTCACCGTAGCGCAGTCCGGTTTCATCTATCAGGACCTTGGCATCGAACAGCGATCCCGATGCCTTGGCTGCGCGGACCTTCGCCACGAGGGCTTCGGCCATTTGCCTGCCGGTATGGTCATTGCGCCAGATGTAGGTCTCAATGTAGAAAGACTTCTTGGCTCTCTGCAGGGTTGCGAGCATAGCCTGAAACGACTCCTCCGCCCCCACGTGGTAGGTGACCGTGTTGGCAGTAGTGGGGTTGTTCAAGAGGATCCGATCGAGCGTCTGCTTTCGTTGCTCGGCAATCAGGGCTAGTTCAGCTTTGAGCGATGGCTGCTGCGAGGCAGCGCCAAGCTTTGGCCGCTTGTCGCGCAAATCGGTAAAAAGCTGGATACTGGACATGTGTTAGCTCTCCCATACTGGTCCGCCAAGCGGTGTCGCCAAGAGAGTTATCTGACACTATGGGAAGATAATTTTGCACAGCGTATTAACGAAAGGCAAAGCCTCAACTAAGCTTTGTTCAGTGCCTGAGGCGAGAGTCGAACTCGCACACCTTGCGGTACCAGATCCTAAGTCTGGCGCGTCT
>JACQUT010000408.1 GCA_016267585.1 Cyanobacteria bacterium NC_groundwater_1444_Ag_S-0.65um_54_12 | reverse complement strand
GAATGAGGCCAGGCTCTTCAAAGCTGATTTCTTCAAGGCGCTTGCCAACCCGTTACGAATCGGTTTGCTGGATGCGCTACGGCATGGCGAGTGTACAGTGGGTGAACTGACCAAGCGCGTACAAGCCGATGGAGCGATAGTTTCGCAACAGCTAGCAGTTCTGCGTTCCAAGAATCTCGTTCGATTCTGTAAAGACGGCAATTTCGTGCGCTACAGCGTCACCGATCCGGCCATATTCGATTTGCTAGATGCGGCATGGCGGATATTCGAACACCAAATACACAGTACGCAGCGCGTGATAGCAACTGCTAACCAAGCCAATTTGCTCAAGAGTGAAGCCGAGGCCATGCTGGCCCAATCGACCGAGAGCGGTCGAAGTTGACGGCAAAGCGCCGCAGCTAGCAGAACGTTTCTAGAACACAGCGAACTATGATGCTTGTAATATTCCTCGCGGGCTTGGCCTGTTTGCTGCTAGCTGGCATGAGTGCCCTGGTTATCGGTAAACGGCTCAGGTTAGCTACCTGGGTGGCGGTAGTCGGGGTAATAGCTGGCAGTACGCTGAGCTTGGTCGCTGCCCTGCAAATCCTGCTGGGCCAGCCAGCGGTGTCGGCTCGCTTTACTTGGTCGATGCCGTTGGGAAACCTGGTTATCGGTATCGATGGGTTATCCGCTTTCTTCCTGCTGCCGATCTCGGCTTTATCTGCCCTCGGTGCTATCTACGGCACGGGCTACTTCGCTTCGCACGGTACCAGTAAATCGTCTGGCCTCCCATGGGCCTGCTACCTGGGATTAGTGGCTAGCATGGCAGTGGTCGTGACGGCCCAAAATGCTTTGCTCTTTATATTGGCATGGGAAACCATGACACTGGCCAGCTTCTTCCTGGTCATCTTCGAACACCGCAAGACAGCCGTGCGACAGGCAGGCTGGATTTATCTGGTGGCAACGCACTGCGGTACGGCTTTTCTGCTGGTCATGTTTTTGTTGCTCGGTAAGCATGCCGGTTCGTTAGATTTCGACCAACTGGCTGCAGCCACGCCCTTGACTGGCCAGCTTGCTGGATTGTTGTTCGTGTTTGCCGTTATAGGATTCGGGACGAAGGCTGGGTTCATACCGCTTCATGTATGGTTGCCAGAAGCTCATCCGGTCGCTCCGAGTCATGTCTCGGCCCTGATGTCAGGTGTCATGATCAAGACGGGCATTTATGGGCTCATCCGCACTCTCGGTTTCTTGGGAGCGCCAGAGGCTTGGTGGGGAATATTACTGCTCGGCATCGGGCTGTCCAGTGGAATCCTGGGCGTCCTGTTCGCACTGGCTCAGCATGATCTAAAACGCTTACTCGCCTATCACAGCGTTGAGAATATCGGCATCATCACACTGGGGCTCGGTGCTGGCGTGCTCGGTGTGGCACTGGATTCAGCACCACTAGCTGTCTTGGGCTTTGCGGGCTGCCTATGGCATGTGCTGAATCATGCGCTGTTCAAAGGCCTGCTTTTCCTGGCTGCCGGGTCAGTCATACATGCGACTGGTTCGGCTGAAATCGACCGGTCAGGTGGGCTAAGCAAGACCATGCCTTGGACTGCTACCTGCTTCCTGGTGGGTGCGCTGGCGATCTCTGGTCTACCACCGCTAAATGGCTTTGCCAGCGAATTCCTGATTTATTATTCGAGCCTGGCGGCAGACCTCCGATCCACTGTCCTGGATAACACTTTGCTCGTGATAATCATGGGAGGCTTGGCTCTGATCGGTGGACTAGCAGCTGCGTGTTTCACCAAAGCCTTTGGTATGGTCTTCTTGGGACTGCCACGCGACAGGCTCCCTGGCGTACCGCACGAGGCGCCATTCTCGATGCTAGCTCCCATGGGTGTTCTAGCAGTGAGCTGTTTGGCGGTAGGACTCCTGGCTCCCTTGCTACTGAACGTCTTGGCCCTACCGGTGTTAGTTTGCGTCGGGGGTACGATCGAAATGGTTAGCTTGACACTGGGTATTGTCAGGCAGCCACTCGCGGCAATCACCGTGACCTCGGCAGTTTTACTGTCGCTCATAGGTGCACTTCTGTTCTGGCGTCAGCGCATGCTGGCCCGACGCGTGGTCAACAGTGCAGTAACGTGGGATTGTGGATACGATAGACCATCCGCCCGCATGCAGTATTCCGGCTCGTCATTTGCCGCACCGCTTATCAAGCTTTTTGGTTTTGTGCTAGGTAGCCGTACCGAGTACTCTCCAATCACGGGACTTTTTCCTGCCGCTTCGCATTTGGCCACTCATACCCCGGACCTGTACCAGGAACGCCTGTACCGACCACTATTCATGAGTATTGCTCGTTTGCTGAAGCAGGTTCGGCGCCTGCAACACGGAAAGTTACAAGTGTATGTGCTCTACATCGTGATCTCGCTCTTGGCTTTGCTGCTGTGGGAGATGCGCTAAGGTCATGAACTATTTAGCTTTCAGCGCACCGCTCTCGGCTTTAGTGCTCGCACCTTTCTTGCAGAGCGTCATCAATCGAACCAAAGCAACCTTGGCAGGTCGTCAGGGGCAGCCGTTGCTGCAGCCTTATCACGATCTGTGGAAATTGCTACGCAAGGGTGCGGTATATAGCTCGGTTACGACCGTCATCTTTCGCCTGGGGCCAACCGTCAGTCTTGCTACCGGGATCATGGCACTATTTCTGCTACCGCTAGGTGGCTTTCCTGCTCCGCTTGCCTTCGCCGGTGATTTCCTCTTGTTAGCCTACTTGCTTGGCCTGGGCCGGTTTTTCACGGTTCTGGCCGCACTCGATACCGGTTCGAGCTTCGAGGGCATGGGTGCCAGTAGAGAGGTATTGTTCAGCTCACTCGCGGAGCCGGCGTTGTTGCTAGCGCTCGCGACGTTGTGCCGGTTAACTGATGCATCGTCACTTTCAGCAATGTTGGCTGGAGTGAACCAAGACCTCTGGCTCGGAACCTTGCCGGCATTGCTGATAGTGATCTGCACTTTGGGAGTAGTACTGTTAGCCGAAAATTGTCGCATACCAGTAGACGATCCGACCACGCACCTCGAACTCACGATGATCCATGAGGTCATGGTGCTGGATCATTCCGGCCCAGATCTGGCATTCAACAATTATGGCGCCACCCTCAAGCTCTGGGTGTTTTCGGCCATACTGGCCGGCCTGGTCATGCCGTTATGGCAAGCATTGGGTTTGCCGCCATGGCTCGCCTTCGGGGCCGGTATGTTGACGGTGGCGATCGCCATTGGCGTGACAGAGTCCGTCATGGCGCGCTTACGTATGGATCGGGTACCCAAGTTACTACTTAGCGCTAGCCTGCTCGCTACCCTCGCGCTTTTCTTGCAGCAGAGATGAGTAGCCCCCCAATGAAAATGTTATTAGAATCGCTCCTGTTAGCACTGATACTTTCCAATCTCGTCTTGCTCGGTTCCACTCGGGTTCGCAACTACGTCAAAGTAATCGCGCTGCAAGGTTTCATATTGGGCCTGCTGACGCTGCTGTTACATCTTGGCGCATTGAGTATTCATACTCTCCTGCTTTCAGGGGGCAGCATACTGCTCAAGAGCCTGGTCTTTCCCTGGTTGTTGATAAGAGCGATCCGTGAGGCGGACGTGCATGCCTCGGTCGAACCATTCGTGGGTTACAATGCATCGCTGATAATCGGCGTGTTACTGCTTCCGTTTTGTTTCTGGCTAGCAAGCCGGCTGCCGGCTCAATTAATGCCTACCATGGCATCGTCCCTGCCGATTGCGCTATTCACCATGGCGTCCGGCTTGTTCTTGATAGTGGCTCGCAAGAAAGCCCTGACACAGGTAGTCGGCTACCTGGTACTCGAGAACGGTATCTATGTATCAGCACTGGCGCTAGTCGGGGAGATCCCCTGGATAGTAGAACTGGGCGTATTGCTCGATATCTTCGTGGCGGTATTTGTAATGGGAATAGCTCTGTATCAGATCAATCGAGAATTTGATCATATTTATACCGATCAGCTCAGTTCACTGAAGGGATAAGCATGAACAGCAGCTTGTTACTTTGGGGGATGCTGATCTTGCCAGCAATCGGAGCGGCATGGGTACTATTACCGGGCCTGAGCGTGCAGACCATTCTCAAGCTGCTGGTAGCGGGGGTGCTCGCCGTCAGTGCATTGGGGATGCCGTTAATCTGGCAGGTGTTCGCAGCTGGGCCAGTGCAACTAGTTGACGGTTGGCTCTTTTTGGATGCTCTCTCTGCCTATCATCTGGTCGTTTTGCTCGTTGTATTTAGCCTCAGCAGCTTATTCGCCATGCGCTATTTCGGATTCGAGTACCGGTCCGGAATATTTGACGCTCTACAAGCTCGCAAATTGGCAGCCCTTTGGTTCGGGACACTGGCGGCCATGGTGCTGGTTTTGATCAGTGGCAACCTTGGGCTCATGTGGGTAGGTATCGAGGCTACTACTCTATTGACTGCCTTTCTTATCTGCGTGCATCTGACGCCCGTTGCGCTCGAAGCTATGTGGAAATACCTGTTGATCTGTTCGGTGGGCGTGGCCTTTGCCTTCATGGGTACGATCTTGGTTGCCTCCTGCGGACGAGCTGCTGGTTTGGGTGACACTGCGGCGCTGCAGTGGACACGACTGATGGCTGTGGCGCCAAGACTCGATCCGGCTACCCTCAAGATGGGATTCTTGTTCCTGTTGGTAGGCTATGGCACAAAGGTAGGTCTGGCCCCCTTTCATAACTGGTTGCCAGATGCCCATAGCCAGGCACCTGCCCCGGTATCGGCGCTGTTCTCTGGTTTCATGCTGAACGCTGCCCTCTATTGCCTGATGCGTTACGTACCGCTAGTAGAGCAAAGTACGGGGAATGCTGGTTGGAGCAGACAGCTACTCGTGGGATTTGGCATTCTCTCTATCCTGTTGGCAGCGGCCTTCATCATCTTTCAGCATGATGTGAAACGGCTGTTGGCTTACCACAGCATCGAGCATATGGGTATTATCGCCTTGGGGATCGGTCTGGGTGGCCTCGGGACATTCGCCGCCCTTTTCCACGTTTTCAACCATTCAATCTGCAAGAGTTTGGGCTTTTTCTGTGCCGGGCGGTTAGGACAACTGTACCAAACCCACGATATGCGAAGCATCGTGGGCGCCCTGCGAACGGCGCCGGTATGGGGCGGTGGGCTGTTGGGATCCCTGTTGGCTCTTATCGGATTTGCACCATTCGCCCTCTTCATGAGCGAATTTCAAATCATGCAAGCAGCGGTGGCAAGCGGTGCCTTTTGGTCACTCGGACTTTTCGTGCTCGGTGTCGGAGTAGTTTTCGTGGGGGCACTCGGCCATGCCATAACGATTGCCTTCGGCGAACCAGTCTCTGGGATCCCGGCCGAGGCAGCGGGATGGCTAGATCGAGTAATTGTCTACCTGCCGCTTTCTGCCCTCTTGTTACTGGGCGTCTGGATGCCAGGATTTGTAATCAAAGCACTGGAGCAAGCGGCTCATGTGCTGGGGACAGCACTATGACATCTTTTATTGCCAGTACCAGTAACCCGGCGAATGGTGCCGGCATCCTGAAATGCGGTGAAACGCTGGCATGGGGGGACTTGCCATTATTGACATGCGAACACTTTCGACAAGCAGTGATAGACGGTTTAGATGCCGGGATGCGCATCCTGGCACTATACGGAGCTAATAGCGCAGAACTGGACCAGCTGCTGGTGATCGCGGTGCTAGGCGATGGAGTAAGAGGCATGTTGCGTGCCATGGCCATGCAGATTGCCGGGAGTTATCCTGC
Organism: Cyanobacteria bacterium NC_groundwater_1444_Ag_S-0.65um_54_12; assembly: GCA_016267585.1. Classification (GTDB taxonomy): domain Bacteria; phylum Cyanobacteriota; class Sericytochromatia; order S15B-MN24; family VGJW01; genus JACQUT01. Next base: position 1,384 of record JACQUT010000408.1, on the reverse strand, counting down.
CATCACGCCAGTTTGTCCAGCTGCACAGCGTTTCGAATGTGAGATCGCCGAACAATGGGGCATCCTGCCGGAGGGCCATCCGGGTCTACGGCCAGTTCGCAATGCACCGCCTCATGTGACAAGTTCAAACCGGTCGCCTATCGCATGGAACGATTTCTACCGCGTTGCGGGCGAAGAAGTGCACGAAGTCGGGGTCGGACCAGTCCATGCCGGTGTCATTGAACCCGGTCACTTCCGTTTTCAGTGTCATGGGGAACGGGTACTGCATCTGGAGATTGCTCTCGGTTACCAGCACCGGGGCATCGAGCGTTCCCTCCGGTCAGCACCCGAAAAACTCCGTATCCACCTGATCGAGACGACAGCCGGCGACAGTACGGTTGCCTATGCGATAGGTTATAGCGAGCTCATCGAATCCCTGGCCAGCATAGTCGCGCCACCCCGTTCACAGATCCTGCGTGGCATTGCCAGCGAGCTGGAGCGTCTGGCTAACCACGCCGGCGATCTCGGAGCACTAGCCGGCGATGTCGGTTTTTTGCCCACTGCTGCATACTGCGGCCGGATCCGTGGCGAATTCCTCAACCTGACCGCCGCTTTATGCGGCAACCGGTTTGGCCGAAATTTCATATGTCCTGGCGGCGTCAAGAACGACCTGGAGCAATCCGCTATTTTTGATTTCAAACGTCGTCTCAAGCTGGCCATACAAGATCTGCGCGGAGCTTCCGAGCTGCTGTTCGCTAATTCGTCAGTTCTGGCAAGATTTCGCGAGACTGGTCGGCTGTCATGCAAGACTGCACAGGAACTGGGACTGGTCGGTCCAGCTAGTCGTGCCTGCGGTCTCGAGCGTGATGCTCGTCACGATTTTGCCTCCGGGATCTACCGGACCCGAACTGTGCCAGTAGCAACTTGGCACTCGGGAGATGTCCTGGCACGGGCTTATGTGCGCTATCTGGAATGTTGTAAATCGGCCGAATTTTTGGCAGAGCTCTTTGATTCCCTTGACGCCGGACCTTTTCGTTGCGACGTCAAGGTGCTACGGGCAGCTGCACTGGCGGTGGCTGTCACCGAAGGCTGGCGTGGTGAAATCTGCCAGGTGGCTCGTACCGATCAACATGGACAACTGGTTTCGTACAAGATCGTGGATCCCTCCTTTCATAACTGGCCGGGCCTGGCCATGGCTATGCGGGATCAGCCGATCTCTGACTTTCCCCTGTGCAATAAGAGTTTCAACCTATCTTATTGCGGACACGATCTATGAGAAGCTATCAGGTGGTGTAAATTGATCCGGGTACTGTTAGAACGTTTGCGCCAAGGCTACCGAACTATTCCCTTCCCCCCGGAATCTGCTACCTTGCCCGGTCGTTATCGCGGCTGTCCCACGGTGGAT
>JACQUT010000049.1 GCA_016267585.1 Cyanobacteria bacterium NC_groundwater_1444_Ag_S-0.65um_54_12 | reverse complement strand
TTCATGGCCGCGATCGCCTTGGGTACATCGCCTTCCATGCGATAGCGCAGGCTCAGGCGATACTTGCGATCGGCCACTTCGTGTTTGTAGCCGGTCGCTGCAGCGGGCAGTTCGGTTGTTGCGATGTTTTCCGCCAGAGCGCGTTCTTTTAATAATTGCCGCTCGAAATCGTATTCCGAACGTTGTAGCTCGTCCTTGAGCACCGTATAGGCATGAGAGACCTTGGCAAAACGCGCCTCTGCCTTATGTCGCTCTGGCGGATCAGCAACGAAACGATCGGGATGAAGCTCACTAGCCAGGCGCTTGTACGACTTGCGAATATCTTCGGCGGTTGCCTGTTCGTCGAGGCCCAAGATATCGTAAAGATCTTCGGCGGCAGTATCGCTCAAATATGCTACCTCAAAAGACTCTTGGCCGTGTCGATGCGCATCTGATAATCAGGCGTAAATAAGACTTCCCGGTAGTTATCATCCACCCTCCGAGTTTCCACCACCGGTTCCAAGCAGGAAATCACGGTTTGCGTGACCGGATGATAGGTGAGGGCCGGGATTTCTTCCGGACGCAAGCGTACCGCTTGATCCCAGTATTGCCGAGCGGCCTCGTAGTACTCCAGACCACTCTGATCGCTCAAGGCAACGCATACATGGCCGGCCATCTCGAACGTGACACCCAAGCTCCAGAGATCTTGGTTATGGGAGGAACGAACCCGTTCGATACCGCGCAGCGATTCCTCGATAAAAATGAGAGCACGCCGAAAAACGGTATTGGCGGTCTTGGGGCGTTTCGCTTTGGTATAGAGCGCCCCTGACCGCAAAAGAATGTAAATGGCTGCATGAAAAGCACCGAATCTAGGCACCGCCGGATTGAACACGACTCCAGGTAATGACTCGATCCCTAGCTGCTCTTGCGCCACCACCTCCAGGCAACGTGCCGCTTGATAGAACTGTCCAGCATCCACCAGCTGGGCAACCACGCGTGCCACTTCCTCTGCCGAAAGCTTTACGACGTTTAAAATAGCGTAATGTAGCTGATTTGGATCGGATAGATCGAAATTGCCGGCAGCTGAGCCAGGAAGCCAGAGATCTCCCCGCTCTTCCTCTTTCATGGTGTGACTGTCACCTCCTTGCTATCACATATTCTACCCAAGTTGCCCCCTCGCCTTGCTAAAGGCTACAATAGGCAGCACCAATGGGAATTGTAATGCTGTCAAACTTGCTGGCAGTGCTAGCTTTCAAGATACACTGATCCATATGGGAAAGATCCAGTACCTGCCAGAGCAACTTGCCAACCAGATTGCTGCTGGCGAAGTGATAGAGCGTCCAGCTTCCGCTGTCAAGGAACTGGTCGAAAATGCGATCGATGCTGGCGCAGCTCGCATCGTGGTGCACGTAGCGGAAGCTGGACGGTCTTTGCGCGTTTCCGACGATGGCGAAGGCATGGCGCCGGAAGATGCGCCATTGGCATTCGAACGCTTCGCCACCAGCAAGATCCGTGATAGCCAGGACCTGTTCGCCTTGGCTAGTCTGGGATTCCGTGGCGAAGCGCTGGCTGCCATTGCAGCAGTGGCTAAAATCGAGCTCATGACCCGTCGCGCTGTCGATCTGGCTGGGATACGAATCAAGATTGCCGGTGGCAAGCAAATCGAAGTCTCGCCCTGGGGCTGTCCAGCCGGGACCACGCTCAGCATCACGGAATTGTTCTACAATACTCCTGCTCGCCTGAAGTTTCTGAAAAGCCCCGCTACCGAGACGGCTCAGGTAATTGAAACTGTCACGGCATTGGCATTGGCACAGCCCCACATTCACCTGACAGTTCAGGTGAACGAGCGTGTGGCGCTTGATACCAAAGGAGCTCGCGATCTTGGGGAGGCTACCAATGCAGTACTGGGACCAGAAGTTGGGCCAAAGCTTCTGCCAGTAAGTCTGGAAAGAGATGCGTACAGTATCAGAGGATTTATTGCACCGCCAGAACTGGTCCGGAGCGATCGCACCAAGCAATGGCTCCTGGTAAATGGACGTCCAGTCAGACATCCAGCTATTACCAGAGCTATCGATCAGGCCTATGATGGTCATATTCCGCAATCCAGATATCCTATTTATGTCATCGATCTTCGGATACCGCCAGAACGAGTAGATTTCAACGTTCATCCGACCAAGAAAGAGATCCGGCTGGCAGACAGTTCCCTGATTTATCACTTGATGCAAGAAGCAATCAGCCTGGCCTTCCGTCAGCCAACGCACTCTCGCAGTACTTTCGCTTTGTTGCCCGCCTCATTCAGTGCTTCGCCACCAGTTGCACTGAATGAGGCATTGGATGTCTATCGTCTCGCTGATCAGCGCAATGCTATTTTACACACCGTCGATCCAGGTCAAAATTCCCGAACCCCCGGTTTTATTCCCCTGGATTGCGATCAGTTATTCGGGGCAGCGACCGGGCAGCGGTCTGCTTTCCCTTGGGAAAACTTGTTATTGCTCGGTCAACTGCATGAGACCTATCTGGTTCTACAACATCCCGACGGGCTTTATATCGTCGATCAACATAACTCGCATGAGCGCTATTTGTACGAGCAGCTCGATTCTTCACCGGCACTGCCGCAAAAATTGTTATTCCCGCAAACTTTAGATCTCACGGTAGTGGCCAGTTCAATGGTGGAAGAACATGTAGCAGAGCTCCGCGAACTGGGATTCCTGCTGCAAGCAGCAAATCATGAAAAAACTGAGTGGGAGTTACGAGCTGTGCCAGCAATACTTTCGCAAGCAGACGGAGTGTCTACCATATTGGCTATTTTGGAAGATATGGCACTGGAGACCGCATTGCCGAAAACCAGCTTTGGTGAACATTCGCGCGTAATGCTAGCTTGCCGCTCGGCGATAAAAGCCGGACAAAAGCTGACGACAACCGAGCAACAGCTGCTAATCAAGCAGTGGCGCAGTTGTCAACAACCATTTACCTGCCCACATGGCCGACCAACTGCTTTTCTAATACCTTCAGGGGAGCTGAATCGGCGTTGCTTGCGAGGAAGATCGAAGCAGTGAGCAAAAAAGACAGTCAATTTACGCTTACTTATGTTCACGGTTTACTGGGAGTTGCCAGCGTCGTCATTGCCATTGCAGTATTTCAACATTTTCTGCCGACCATTTGGGTAGACGGGTTGGCGATAGCATCAGCATCAGCCATAGTGGTCGTAGGATGGCTGTTTCGGGATCAACTGAATAGCCCTGCCAATTTACCGGTCCCCGGTGACAGAACAGTCGCTATTTGTCAGACGGAATCCTTGCCACGCTTGGCGGAAGTTGCCAGCACCTTGCGCAATTTGGCCGATCGAACCGATAGCTCGCTGAATACCGCTAAAGAGGCTGGACAGGAAGCTGCACGTATTGTCGATCGTTTTGCCGTAGAATCTCGTAAACAGGCGGATATCACAAGACAATTAGCTGGAGGTCTGCGTGAATTGCAAGAAACGCTAGCTAATATCAAGCGGCGGCTGCATGGTATGGCCGATGCTTCTGCACATGTGCACTGTCAAGCCGATAATGGAGCCAAAGCGGTAACTTCTTTGGTAGAGGGAATACGGCAAATCGAAACATTGATCATTGCAGCAGGCTCCACTATTGATCAGCTGGCTCAGCGTTCAGCCGAAGTCACCCAGATCACCAACACCATACGTGCGCTAGCTAGCCAAACGAATTTGCTAGCGCTTAATGCGGCAATTGAAGCTGCTAGAGCAGGTGAAAAGGGTAGGGGGTTTGCAGTAGTAGCAGAAGAGGTCCGTAAACTGGCAGAGGAAAGCGCCCGTAGCGTGGGTCTCATAGATCAGATCTTGCTTGCTACCATAAAGGAAGCCGAAACAGCTCAGCGGGCCATGACAACTTGTTATGAAGCAGTGCGAGCTGGTGTTTCAGCGGCTAGTTCGGCGGATCGTACCTTGCGTGACATACTAGATGCTGCTAAATCCTCCAGCCAACAGAGCGAAGATATCATCTCGTTGATAGACAACCTGGGCGAAAATAGCAGCAGTCTCGCCAAGACGGCTGCCAGCGTTGCGCGTCAATTCGAAAGCCATAGCTTTTGCAGTCAGAACATAGCTACCAGCACACAGGAGCAACATGCTCTGTTAGCACAGTTACGCGGTATTATTCCCAACTTGCGCGAGCTGTCGGCACAATTAAAAGATGGCAATTTTACGAAGCCTCATGGTCCAGAAGGACGCTTTTGATATGCAGGTTGTTACTGATAGTAGTGCGCTGAAAGAATCTCTGAGCGAACTGTCGGATAAAAATTACCGCATTGGCCTGGTCCCTACCATGGGTGGATTGCATGCTGGTCACGGCTCACTGGTGACAACAGCTCGTTCGGCTTGCGATGTAGTCGTTGTTTCGATTTTTGTGAACCCCATCCAGTTTGCACCCTCCGAGGATTTCGCCAGTTACCCGCGCGATTTACTGGGCGATCGCCAAAAACTAGCTAGCTGGGGTGCAGATATCCTCTTTGTACCGGAAGAATCCGATCTCTATCCGGACGGGCTGTCCGGCATGCGCGTACAGCCACCAGCCCAGCTAACAAGTGGCCTTTGCGGCCCAGGCCGCCCCCAGCACTTCGCCGGCGTGCTGACAGTAGTTCTTAAATTGTTAAACCTGATCCGGCCCCATGTTGCTTACTTTGGCCAGAAAGATTTTCAACAATGGCGTTTAATCCAGCAAATGGCGACCGAGCTGTTACTTGGTGTCACTATAGTGCGCTGCCCAACCGTACGTGAACCGGACGGACTGGCGCTGTCTAGCCGCAATGCCTACCTCGATTCACGAGAGCGATTGGCGGCACGCGGGTTATCGCGCTCTTTGGCCACGATACTCGAGCATTATCAAAAGGGTGAGCGTGCTGCCGCTATTTTGCTAGAGCGCGGCCACTGCGCTTGGGACGATTGGTTCGCCAAAAATGCTTGCCTGATACCGCAATTAGAATATCTTTCACTAGTAGATACGCGGACCCTCGAACCAGTAGAGCGGGTTTCCGCTGAAAGTGTCGCGGCGGTGGCAGCACGTGTCGGAAAAGCTCGCCTGATCGACAATGTTTTACTAGCTCCGGCCTCGCCAGATTTGCCCTTGCTCTCATGGCCAGCCGCCATTCTTGTTGAATAGGTTAGCTAATTGATAATTACCATAGATGGCCCGGCTGGTGCAGGCAAGAGTACCGTAGCACGTGAGATAGCGAGAAGGTTAGGTTATCTGTACCTCGATACCGGTGCACTGTATCGTGCCCTCACCTGGGCGGCATTGCAGCAGAACCTGCCGGTCGAAAAACCGGAAGCGGAGGCACCGCTAGCGGAATTGGCAACCCACATCCGACTAGAACTTGCGCCGGTGCGGGTGCTGGTGGATGACAGAGACGTAACAGCGGAAATCCGCGCACCGGAAGTGAGCCGCCGGGTATCATACGTGGCACGTTTCCCGGCAGTGCGCGCAGCACTGTTGTCCCTGCAAAAGCGAATAGGAGCCGGTGGACACGTGGTAGCAGAAGGCCGAGACATCGGGACGATGGTTTTTCCCCAAGCAGCGCTCAAGATCTTCCTGGTGGCGTCGACTACCAACCGAGCGCAGCGCCGAGCGCAAGATCTGGCTAAAGCCGGCTACCAGGTTGATCTGACCAGCCTGGAGCAAGAAATCCGTCAGCGCGACTATCTAGACATGAGCCGAACGATAGCTCCGCTCACCAAAGCTGCTGATGCTATCGAAATAGACACCGATCAATTGACCGCAGTTCAGGTGATCGACCGCATCTTGCAGTTAATCCCGACTTCCGCATGGCGGAGCGCCAAAATCCAGTAGACACGCTCAAAGCGTGTTCTTAAGCTGGTCTTAGCGTAAGTCAGCTGTTAATAGTTTCTAAATAATCCTGAGCGAGGAGCAATTCCATGGCATTCGGTATGAATTCGAGCCGATCGGTGGACATGAATAGAGTAACGTGGCG
>JACQUT010000050.1 GCA_016267585.1 Cyanobacteria bacterium NC_groundwater_1444_Ag_S-0.65um_54_12 | reverse complement strand
GTGTCCCTATAATTGGTGTAAAAGCAGTCGGCGAGCTGTAGCTCTCGCTCTCCCCAGAGTTCGAGTTCGCCCTTTGCCCTAAGGTGGGCGAGCTCTAGCGACGGCATCGTGCGGGAGATGAGGATCAGCCGCAGGGCACTGGGAGTGTACTTGACGAGGCGAGACACCAGACGATTGATGGCGGGCGACTCGACTAGATGAAAATCATCAATCACCAGCGACAAGGGTCCATCCAGCTGTTCTTCCAGATCTTCCAGCAATGAGAGCACCGCCTGGAGAGCGCCGGGAATACTTTCGCCGGATAGGTGACGCACCATGTCCATGGCCGAAGATGAAAAATCCGGCAGAGCACTCTTGATAGCCTGATATCCTCCTTCGAGGAATATCTCAGGATCTTGGTCGTCAAAATCGAGTCCAAACCACGCGACCTTGGTTCCTGACCTTCTGCAAGCGTCTGCGACAAAGGTCGTCTTCCCGTAACCGGGTACCTGCAGCCAAGACGATGACTCTGGTGGGGGGCCAGCGCAGGCGCTCAAATCGTTCAAGCAGATGAAGCCGCGGCAGCAGACGTTCAGGCGGAGGTGGTGGAGCGAACTTTCGACTCATAGGCACCCGCAGTTGCGCTGTAACTTACGGCTCAGCGGCGGCGACGTCGGATACCAGCATATTCGGGATCTTGATGATATTGTGAAGCAAAGGCCGTGGTCTTCCCAGAATATTTAGTATAGATTTTTCGATCGTAAGGTAGGCTAGTAGGTTGACCTGCGAAGAAACATAGTTGAGCGATTCGAACGCCCGGATAGAGTGCCATTGGCACCCGACCAACATTGTGCAGCTCGAAGGTGATACTGCCAGAAAAGCCTGGATCTACGAAACCAGCCGTAGCATGGACCAAGAGGCCAAGCCGACCCCACGAAGAACGACCTTCGACCCGAACCGAAATATCAGCCGGTACCCGTATAAACTCCAAGCTCGCCCCTAGTGCGAATTCTCCCGGATGCAAAATGAAGGCTCGATCTGGTGGCACCTGATAGCGGCGCATACGCGGCAGTGTGCTGCCCAGTTCATCGCCAGTCGGGTCGAGCAGAGAAACGTTAGCGACGTCCAGTGTCTTGAAATCCGTGCCAATTCGAATATCTACCGAGGTAGGGCCAAACTGTTCGCCAGGATTTATGATAGGCGTGATGATGATCCGCTTGTTAGTGTCAGGATGAGTCAGGCGATCAAATAGTTCTCTTTCGTTAAGAATCATTAACGCACCAGAACCCGATGTACGGCAGCCGTTTCAAGAGATTTTAGAACTAAAGCGTCAAGAAAGAAAAGCTGGCTACCGTAAGCAGCGACCGGATCAGCAGCTTGTAAAGCCAGCTCCAACCATTTTCGTCTGGCACGCTCGCGCTGCAACCAGGCACCGGTCAAGATTTGCCCAGAGGTAAGTGGCTCCTCACGCAAACCCTCCAAGATCTGGTAAACGGTTTCGGGTGCCGGCGCAGCATCGTCCAGTAGCTTGTCCTGGAGCCGGCGAGCTTCGTGGCTAGCTAGCAATGCTCTGCTGCTTGCCAGTATGCCATTCTGTAAACGCTCCGCCACCGCTTCGGCTATCGCCAGATCAGCAAATTCAAAAGCTCTACTTTTTGGCATGTTACCAGCTGCTAACTCTTTCGCAGTAATGAGTTCCCCACCAGCTGCGCCGACGCCATCGAACGAAATTGGTGAATTTCTGGTGAGAGAGAGCTCGTTATCGTCAGTTACCCGTTGCAGATCTTCACCTGATTGCCAACCATTGACTGATTGAAGATCGAGAAAAAATTCCTGCATTTCTGGTAACCAGAGCGCATCACGCGACAGAACCGTGCGAATTGACGAAAGGCGTGCCCAAATGTCCTTATCGGCACTAGTATTCGGCTGATGCAAAGCGCAATCCATGAGCGCGAAGGCATAAGCTGGCCCCAACCAGTTTAGCGCTATTTCATCCCACTGATCTAACATCGTATTCTCCCTGGCATCCGGAGCTCCCGGATCTGGCCAAAGAAACCTGGCTAACCCATGAGCCATGCGCGGCCAGCCCAGAGGTGATTGGGCCAAAGTGATAGGCAAGCCTATCAGCTCCGCTTCGGCAATTTCACTATCATCTGCTACCAGCACTACTGGAAAGCTAGCGCTATTTGCTGGCGCTAACTCCAATAACAAATCTTGGACCGCTGGCCGGACAGCCTGACCAGGCAGCTTGCCAAGAGTCCATTCCAACCTGGCAATCCCGCGTTGCGCGACTACCAAGGCTGACCATAATGAAGGCGCAATAGTAGCTGACTGAGCATCAACAGCAAGAACTTTCAGTATTTGGCCCCACTGGTCTTGCAACGGCTCCACTACACGAACATAGCTTTTATACAGATGTTTGGCAATTGCTACAGTGCCCACATCATCACTATCTGATGCTTGCGCTACTTGTGCATCCCAGCGAGCTAAACGCTCAAGTATGTTGCATGAAGCAGTGGTTATCTTTCGCCGATCAATGCCAATCAGATCGATGCAGATCATTATCCATCCTAACACGTCACACGTCTCTTAGCTGATCGTCTTGCTAGTAATGCGATTACTAAGAGGTCTACTGCAAATGGGTCTAGAGCGGTCGAATAATTAGCAAACCTTCTACTTTCGGTCGTGAGCGCAAATATCGCAGCAACGGTTCGCTGAGCTCTACTCGCTTACTCACGCTGGAAGCGTGCAACAGGCGAATTGCACCAGCAGCATCTCGGTGTGCTATGCCGACATGGCTAACATCCAATCCAGCGGTAGCGGATGCGATGGCCAGTATATCCCCGGAACGAATCATGGTTAGCGCAGCGCTGATCTGAGCCTTGGGAAGAATAGCAAAAGGCTTTTTTGATAATTGCTCCTCGCAATGACGAATTTTTTCTAACACTGCGCTATCAGCTAAGCGTGGGTAAAGCGTTCGATGGCTAGTCATGTAGTGAATAGCCTTCACGCGAGGTACACCGCCTGATTCCGCCGTCATGTCATGCACCAGGCCCCGGCGCTCATTACTGGCAACCCAATCGTAGAAGTAATGAAAGCGATTGGCATAGTCGTTGGACCGGCCATCGCGATAGCGGATCTGGCGCAATTCATCCTGAAAGGACTCGAAAGTGGGCTGGCCTAGTTTGCTGATGCGAGCTATCGCTAAACTGGATTCCACGAAAGTTACACAATCTAATTTCTGCAAATTGCAGATCAGACGTTCCGGGCCAGCTAACTCCAAGACACCGGCTTCATATGGAGTACCAGAAAACTGCCAGCCTACCATGCCGACTAGCTCTCCGTATGAT
>JACQUT010000403.1 GCA_016267585.1 Cyanobacteria bacterium NC_groundwater_1444_Ag_S-0.65um_54_12 | reverse complement strand
GAGCGCGGTATCGACGAGGCGAACCGCTTGGCCTACCGCTTGATCGTGATCGAGCTGGATACCCCAGGGGGACTCGATCAATCCATGCGAGCCATCGTACAAAGAACCATAGCATCTCCGGTGCCGGTAGTGGTTTTTGTTTCGCCAGCTGGCGCCAGAGCTGCATCGGCTGGCTTGTTCATCACCATGGCAGCTCATGTGGCCGCCATGGCACCGAACACCGCCATCGGAGCCGCTCATCCGGTCGGTGGCGGCGGTGAAGAGATCAAGGGCCATATGGCCAAGAAGGTTGAAAACGATGCGGCTGCTTATGTCAGGGGACTGGCTACCAGGCATGGTCGCAACGCGGATTGGGCAGAAAAGGCAGTTCGCCAGAGCGTTTCTCTTTCATCAGATGAAGCGCTCGAGAACAGAGTGATAGACGTCGTAGCGCCTGATCTGGCCGCCTTGCTAGATCGTCTGGAGGGGCGAAAAGTCAAGCTGGCCGCCGGGCCCCTTACCTTGCGGACCAAGGGACTTTTCGTCACCAGATTAGAGATGAGCAAGCTCGAACGGTTCCTCTTTGTGATCAGCGATCCGAATATCGCCTTCATATTATTAAATCTGGGCATGCTGGGGCTGTTCTTCGAGTTGTCGAATCCCGGAGCGGTATTGCCCGGAGTGATTGGCGGAATTTGCCTCTTGCTAGCATTTTTTAGTTTGGGCATGTTGCCGGTTAATTATGCGGGAGTGGCACTGATCTTGTTTGCCTTTTTGCTTTTTGTGGCCGATCTCTTTTCGCCCAGCCATGGAGTGTTGACGGTGGGCGGTGTCATTTCGCTGATTTTGGGTGGGTTCCTTTTGTTTTCTGGTAGCCCGTTAGGTATAATAGTTTCGAGACCGCTGGTGCTTACCGTGGGTTTGACGACTGGTGGATTGTTTGCGGCTTGTCTGGCCTTGGCACTGCGCGCGCAACGCCGGAAAGTTACCACTGGCCGTGAGGATCTACTCGGACGAACGGCTCGCGTCAAAGTAGCTTTGAACCCGGAAGGGCAGGTATTCCTGGAAGGCGAGCGCTGGCAGGCGCATACCTTGGAGGGGCCTATTGAAGAAGGAGCCGAAGTTATCGTACGCGATATGCAGGATCTTAAATTGCTCGTTGCACGTAAACCTAAAGCATCGTAGCCTGTAGGAGGTATTGTCATGGAATTCTTGGGATCGTTTGGTTTTCTTGTTGTCTTGGGAATAGCGTTTCTGGCTTCTGCCATCAAGGTGGTGCAGGAGTATGAGCGGGGTGTAATATTTCGTTTAGGCCGTCTGGTTGGCGCAAAGGGTCCTGGTCTTTTCTTGATCATTCCAATCCTGGATCGCATGGTGCGCATGGACCTACGAACCCTGACCATGGAGTTGCCAGCCCAAGAAGTTATCACCCAAGACAACGTCACCATGAAAGTGTCGGCGGTAGTATATTTTCGGGTGGTAAGTCCCGAGCGTGCCGTCACGAAGGTATACGACTTCAACCTGGCGACCCTGCAACTGGCGCAGACTACCTTGCGCAATGTTTTGGGTCAGTCGGCACTAGACGAGATCCTTTCCCAGCGGGAGGCCATCAACGCCAAGCTGCAGCAAATTATCGATGATCAAACCGAACCATGGGGTATCAAGGTCTCTTTGGTCGAGGTAAAGGACGTGGAACTGCCTATTAACATGCAACGCGCCATGGCGCGCCAAGCCGAGGCAGAGCGGGAAAAGCGGGCCAAGATCATCCATGCCCAGGGCGAATTGCAAGCATCCCAGACGCTGGCCGATGCTGCCAAAATTATCGCGGCGCAGCCCAGCTCCTTGCAGCTACGCTACTTGCAAACCTTGACCGAAATAGCGGCAGAAAAGAATAGCACGATTCTTTTCCCCGTACCCATAGACCTTTTCGAGGGGTTGGCGAAAAAGCTGAACAGCTAGCTAAAAGGCCGCCAGGTGGGATCCCAGAGCGTTCCCCAATGGGAAACCAGCTCGCCATTGCGGTGACGGCGTGCCAGAAAAAAGGCCTCGCTGGTCGCGTAGATGACCAGGACCAGATGGCTGAAAAAGCCAGTTGCTGGTCCTAATAACAATAGCAACATGAACAAGACACCCTTGGGAATCTGGCCCACGTAGAGTTGACCCAAGCCGGGAATAAAAAAGCTCAAGCAACCAGCTAACGCCGGAGAAGTGGCACGTGGCTGCAGGTAACCGGCAGCAGCCACGGTGCTGGGGAGGTCATGGTCCACATCTCGCATGCGCGAGCCGCAATAGGGGCAATTTTCTTCGCGTGGGGGAATCTGTCGGTTACAAGTGGCGCATTTCATTGTTTTTGTCCCAGGAGACTTCCCACCGTGAGTCTAGCTGGCTGCCAGACTTTCGGTTCTGTTGATGAATCCTTGGCAGCATGCGAATTTTTCAATACTGTCATGTCATGATTGGCAATTTTGTCGGTAACGCCTGACAACAAAAAGTGAGCTCTTTGGTCGCGATCTAGCTGCTCCAGCAGCGCGAAGAGCTCGGCGATATGCTCTTTCTCTTCATAGAGCAAATGCTCTAGCAGCGCTTTCACGGCAGAAGAATTAGCCGCAGCGGCCAGCTGCTCGTACTGATTGACCGTTGCGAGTTCGCGAGTCAACACCTCTCGCAAGATCTGCAAATCAGCATAATGGTCGGTGCTCATCTGGCGGATTCCAGGGTGCAAATGGCACCAGGCCTTTTGATGCGCAGTACCAAGGATTCCAGGACCCGAAAGGGGTGGTTCATGTTTTGCGGCCCCAGGTAGGCGCAGGTCAGGTCCTGGG
>JACQUT010000404.1 GCA_016267585.1 Cyanobacteria bacterium NC_groundwater_1444_Ag_S-0.65um_54_12 | reverse complement strand
TAAGCGCGATAGGCTTCCTCGTATTGAAATAGACAGACTTGCGTCCGTTGTCTTATAGCGGGCTGCCGGAGTAGTACTTTGGCAATTTCTTCAGCCAGGGCAGCTTGCTCGGAACTCAACCCTGCCAGGATAGTCATGGCTGGCGTGCTGGCTGGCAATGGCACAAAGTTTCCCGCTGCGCATTCCGGAGTGATACATTGCTGTTGCCAGCAGTGTTCGTGATAGCAGGCAGAACAACTATCGCAGCCACCAGCAGCTTCCGTGCCGTCAATAACTTGCGCGCAGGCACCGCAAAGCTGTCCCAGTAGAGCTTCATCCACCAACAGCGGCTCGCTTGGCCCAGGCAGATCACAGAGGGCAATTCCGGCTCGCAAAATAGCAATCGGTCTGGCGAAAAGACTGGTCAGATGTCTAACGTAATCTAGATCGTGGCGAATTTCGTCTATTTTGTCCTGGACCACCTGCGCCAGTTCACCGGTGGGCGGCGGCGGTGGCAAAGGACGGGTGTGAGCAATCGGTGCGCCGAAGCTATTCGAGACGAAATTATCACCGAAAGGCGTGGTGCGTTTTGCTGGCGCAGGACGACGAGGGTTTTGGGGATCAGCCATCGCGATTGCCTAGAAAGCCGATCGGTCCTTGAAAGTGTTCTGGCTCACCAAGCTTGGGACGACGAAAGATGAAGACTGGCGTGGTAGCCACTAGCAACCAACCTTGAACTCCCAGCTCATTGAGCTTTTCTTTCATTTCACGCGTTTCTGACCCTACTAGCGACAGTACTTCGTATTCCCACTCTTGCTTGACATCTTTACCTTCGCTGACTTGCGGGACTGCTGGCGAGGTAGTTTTTGGGGTGATCGATCTTTTGAGCATGGCGCTAAGCTCCCTTCAGTATCAAATATTTTTCATACTACCATTTACCTGATACTGGCGGCATGGCGCATTTTCAAGGTATAACGGTCGGTTAGCGAAAAGTAAATTTATGCAATGGAAATGCACATTGAGGAGATCTCTATGGGCTTGGCGATCGAGTTTTGTGGTATCAATTTTCCTAATCCCTTTACGCTAGCATCCTCTCCCGCTACCACCACCGGTGAAATGATCATGCGGGGTTTCGCGGCCGGGTGGGGCGGAGCCGTCACCAAGACTATTGGGCCACCAGGTGAGCACATCGCCAACGTTTCGCCACGCTTTGCCGCACTGCATGCCGGTAAAAAACGGATGTACGGCTTTGAAAACATCGAACTCATATCGGATCGAACGCTCGAGATCTGGTTAGAAGAATGCCGGATCATCAAAGATCGCTATCCAGACCGCGTTCTCATCGCCTCGATAATGGCGGCCGGTGATGCCCAGGCTGATTGGCAAGAACTCACTAGCCGGTTGCAGGACGCCGGCTGCGATATGATCGAGTGTAATCTCGGCTGCCCCCATGGAATGCCCGAACGCGGCATGGGCGCAGTTTGTTCCCAGAACCCGGAAATCACGGCCAATATTACCAAGTGGGTAACAGACGTAGCCAAAGTTCCGGTAATCGTCAAGCTTTCGCCCAATATCACCGACATCACGCTTCCGGCCCTGTCAGCACGTGCCCGGGGTGCCGCCGGCGTTTCGGCAATCAATACCGTGAATGTATTGCTGGGAATAGATATCGAGACATTTTCACCTTTGCCGACAGTTGCCGGAAAAACTGCTTATGGTGGATACAGCGGCCCAGCAGTACGCCCCATTGCCCTCAAAATGATCTCAGATATCGCGCGCAAAATGCCAGGGTTCCCCCTCAGTGCGAGTGGCGGCATTGCTGGCTGGCAATCGGCGATCGAGTTTTTGCTGGTAGGAGCACGCAACTTGCAAGTCTGCACCGCAGTGATGCTACATGGTTTCGGAGTTCTGAAGCCCATGCTCCGCGGCTTGGAGAATTACCTGGAACGGCATGGTTTCACCAGGCCAGAGCAAATTGTCGGCCTCGCGCTTACCAAGATCGTGGAACATAGTCGACTAGATCCGAGCTATCGGCCGAAAGCGCTGATCGATGCCATTAATTGCGTCCGTTGCGACATGTGCTACGTAGCTTGCGCCGACGCCGCTTATCAGGCCATCGAGATTTTACACGAACGTTTCGCGCCGGTCTCGGAGCGCAGGGTGCCCATCGTCCACCTGGATCGCTGCACCGGCTGCAGTCTCTGCGCCCATGTCTGCCCCGCTGACAGCATTGCCATCAAAGAGGTGAAGGAGTCATAGCCATGCCACAGCCGTTTCTTTCTGCCACCGAACTGCAGGCAAAACGTAAAAAATATCTGGCACCCACCGTCAAACACTGGTATGCCCACCCACCGCACTTCGTGCGCGGAGAGATGCAATGGCTCTACGATGAGACTGGCAAACAGTACCTGGATTTCTTTGGTGGAATTTGCACCGTGTCAGTGGGCCACTGTAATACCGCAGTGACCGAAGCGGTGGTAGCTCAAGCCAAAGTTTTGCAGCATACCAGCACTATCTTGCTTTCCCAGCCAATGATCGATCTTTCTGAGCGACTGGCCAATCTCACGTCGCTGGAATCTGCCAAGTGCCTGATCACGAATTCCGGTACCGAGGCCAATGAGATGGCCATCCTGCTTGCTAAAGTAGCTACCGGACATGGCGAGATTCTGGCGCTGCGGCATAGCTACCACGGCCGTTCTTGGCTGGCGGCTTCGCTTACTAGCCATGCAGCTTTCCGGGTCGATCCGCTGCCTGTTCCCGGTATCTCCTTTGTGCCGAACGCTTATTGTTACCGCTG
>JACQUT010000407.1 GCA_016267585.1 Cyanobacteria bacterium NC_groundwater_1444_Ag_S-0.65um_54_12 | reverse complement strand
GAGTGCAAGCGCCGCAACTACGTCACGTACAAGAACAAGAAGAACGACCCGGATCGGCTCGAACTGGCGAAGTTCTGTCGCTTCTGCCGGGCGCACAAGCCGCACCGGGAGAGCAAGTAACGAGGTTCCTGCGGCGTTAGTTCAGTCGGTAGAACGGCGGTCTCCAAAACCGCATGTCGTGGGTTCGAGTCCTACACGCCGCGCTAAATAAGATATTCAAGCGCCTTGCTATTTATTCCAAAATAAGAGAGTCGACAAGTGGCCGATCTGAAGCCTCCAAATCCGTCAGGACCTTTGCCCGAAGGTTCGCAAGCAGGGTTCCGAGATGATTCGGAAGCCAAAGCAGGTGTTGCGACCTCGGAGGAAAAGAGTGGCTCGGCGTTAGCGGCAAACAATGCGGAGAATCGTGCGCTAGGATTAAAAGGGATTGGTATTCCCGCGTTCGGGGGAAAGTTCAGAAGTATCCAGATTTTCTTGACTGAAGTGCAAGCCGAGTTCAAGAAGATCAGCTGGCCCACTCGGCGACAAGTGATAGTGGAAACCGTGGTAGTCATTTTTGTTTGTGCTATTTTGACAGGATTGGTGGTTGCTTATGATTGGTTTTTTACCTTGGCTGCCAATAAGATTTTTTACGGTCAATGAGGATCCATCCTATGGAAAGTCTGCTAAATGTTTCGCGCAAGTGGTATGTCGTCCATACTTATTCTGGTTATGAAGATAAAGTAAAAGAAAATATCCTGCGCCGTGTCGAATCCATGAACATGACCGATCGGATTTTCCACGTCGAAGTACCCGAAGAGACGGTCGTCGAAATCAAGGAAGGTAAACGGGTCGAGAAGCCACGCAAGGTCTTTCCGGGCTATGTACTGGTCGAGATGGATATGAGCGAGGAGGCTTGGCATGTGGTACGCAATACCCCGGGAGTAACTTCCTTTGTGGGCTCGGCGAGCAAGCCAACTGCACTATCGGATCGAGAAGTCCGGAAGATCTTCAAGCGCTCTGCTACCAAGACCCGCGTTCAGATCGATCTGAATGTCGGCGAACATGTAAAAGTAATCGGAGGGCCTTTTGCTGATTTTTCGGGTGATATCGTCGAAGTTAATCCGGAAAAAGGTAAAGTTAAAGTATCTGTCTCTATTTTTGGCCGTGCTACGCCCGTAGAATTGGAATTCGGCCAAGTGCAGAAGATTTAGTTAGCTGGGACAAACAAACTGCGCCAGCATTTTAAACAGGAGAGCAATCCATGGCCAAGAAGGTAACCGCAAAGATCAAGCTAGCCTTGCCAGCCGGCAAGGCTAATCCTGCGCCACCAGTAGGCCCTGCCCTCGGCCAACATGGCGTCAATATCATGGAATTTTGCAAAGCATATAACGCTCAGACGGCAGATAAGGCCGGCATGATCATTCCAGTCGAAATCACCGTGTTCGAGGATCGGAGCTTTACCTTTGTCTTGAAGACTCCTCCCACCAGTGTCCTGCTGCTCAAAGCAGCAGGAATCGAGAAGGGGTCAGGAACGCCAGATAAGACCAAGGTGGGCACGGTTAGTCGTGCCAAGATCCGCGAAATTGCCGAGATCAAAATGCCCGATCTGAATTGCACCGATATCGAGGCTGCCATGCAGCAGGTAGAGGGTTCTGCTCGTTCTGCCGGTATCGTAGTCGAGCAGTAGATTAGCAGTGGGAGGGCGAAGCGTCCGTTAATACCACGGGAGGCAAATAGAATGGCAAAGTTTACCAAACGACAGAAAAATATCAGAGCCCAGCTGGATCTTCACAAAGCCTATTCACCTGGTGAAGCTTTGACGTTGATAAAGCAATATGCGACGGCCAAGTTCGATGAAACCATCGAGGTTCATTTCAGGCTGGGAATTAACGTAAAACATGCAGATCAGCAGGTCCGCACTTCCGTGATCTTGCCTGCAGGTACCGGCAAGAAGGTCAGAGTTGCCGTTGTCACGAAGGGAGACAAGCTAAAAGAAGCAGAATCCGCCGGGGCGGACGTAGTCGGTTCAGAAGAATTGATTCCCCGCATCCAGGAGGGTTGGATGGAGTTCGACGTGATGATCGCTACGCCCGATATAATGGGTGCATTGGGTAAAGTCGGTAAGATCTTGGGCCCGCGTGGTCTGATGCCGAGCCCCAAGGCTGGAACGGTTACCTTTGACGTAGGGAAAGCCATAAAAGAGTTCAAAGCCGGTAAAGTCGAGTTTCGTGCAGACAAGCAAGGCATTGTGCACGTCCCGATCGGCAAAGCGTCGTTTGCTCCGGAAGCACTCACACACAATATGGCTGCGCTCGTGGATGCCATAAATAAGGCAAAGCCGACGGCTGCCAAAGGAACGTATATCAAGAGTGTGTATGTCTCCAGTACGATGGGTGAAGGATTGAAGGTAGATTCTGGCAAGTTAGGGGAGTTAGCAACGGTAATAGCATGAGATCTCTTTATACGTGGTAGACTTATAATAATTGTCCGGGTAGGCTGCCAGTCTACCTGGATTGCTACCCAAGACAGCGGGTCGCCTGATGCGGCGTGAAAAAGGAGAAAATCCAGCCCGCCGAGGTTGCAGAATCGATCAAACGCCTTTGTGCTGGCAATATGCCACCCATTGTTCACCGGATCGCTGCAGCCGCGATTGAGGGGGAGCCGGGTGGCTTATAGTTGCAAGGAGGTGAAAGAATAAAGCGATGCCCACTAAAGAACAGAAAAATACCACGCTACAGAAACTGAAGGGAAAATTTGGTCGGGCCCAGATTGCCATTGTGACGGATTATCGGGGTTTGACAGTCAAGGAAATGACCGATCTACGTCGCCGACTACAGAAAATTGGCGCGGAATTGACGGTGGCAAAGAATACCATTATCCAGCTAGCGACTCGAGAAATGCCCGAGTGGCAAGTG
>JACQUT010000402.1 GCA_016267585.1 Cyanobacteria bacterium NC_groundwater_1444_Ag_S-0.65um_54_12 | reverse complement strand
GCCGCCGCGCCAGAACTGCATCGTTCGGTCGCCAATCTGGCACAACGAAGTGGATTGCCCATGCCGCGCATCTTCATCATCCCGGATGCCACGCCTAATGCTTTCGCTACGGGCCGTTCCCCTCATCACGCCGTAATTGCCGTGACAGAGGGTTTATTGCGAATAATGCAGGAGGATGAATTAGCAGGCGTGCTGGCGCATGAACTGGCCCATGTGCGTAACCGAGATACTTTGATAATGGCGGTAGCCGCGACCATGGCGGCCACCATTACTTTTATAGCTGATATGGCGCGCTGGGCGTTGATCTTCGGTCATGATCGCGAAGAGAATAACAATCCGATTGGTGATTTGCTGTTGCTAATGCTGGCGCCCTTGGCCGCCATGCTTATCCAGCTTGCCGTATCGCGCTCGCGGGAGTTCGCAGCGGATGCCAGTGCCGCCAAGCTGACCGGACGCCCGCTTTCGCTCGCCAATGGGTTGTTGCAGCTGGAACGCGCTAACCAGGTTCAACCATTACATCATGCTACGCCAGCAACCGCACATCTCTTCATTGTCAATCCCTTCGGGGCAGGCGGCTTGATCATGCGCATGTTCTCTACCCATCCCTCCATCCAGCAGCGGGTGGAACGCTTGCGGCAGATGGCTACCTTGCCAGTTTAACGATTTCCTGTGAAGCCAAGCCGATTGCCCGCAGCGATAGACTAACGCACCAACCCCAGCAAATCGTCAAGGGAACGATTGTAATTATCTAGCATGTCGCGCAGGTTCTTGAAGACGAAGTTAGCCACTTCGCTTTGAATGTTAGCCTCGACCTGAATGGAAGTGAAGTCCGGATTCTCTATACTCTCGCTTTGTACCTCTAGCGAGTCCTTGGCTCGTACCCATTCGAAATAGCTTTTACCCACAATACCGGCACGGGTAGCTATGTTAGTTTCATAAATGGTAGCGCCAAAACTTGACTCCTGCAGGAATTCCTTGAGCGGAACGCGCATGATCGCGATATCTGAATTGCTATTGAGCGGATGGCGCTTTTGCACTTCGTTCATCTTGAAGGGATCGCCCGTGAAGCCGATAACGCCCTTTATGCGATCAGGTAACCATGCCGTTCCGGATCCCAAACGGGTACCATCACGTTCCTGGTCAGAGTTTACCAGCAAGCCGGCTGGTGGTTGTGTGGTCTTGAGTTTCAGGAATGTCGGTGACGAAGGATGCAAATCGATATCCTGCGTTCGTAGCAGGTAGAGGCCCTGTTTGTTCACCAACTGGAACTGTTTGAAATCACTGGTTCGCCGTTCTGGCGGGGTGGTATCTTGCCAATGGAACGAACCATCACGCGTCAAGAAGATACGTGCCCCCGGCTGCAAGTTTTCTGCCACGGCAAAGAAACCTTCCCCCTTGATAGCCAAGGAAGTCAGCTCGCCAATACGTTTACCAATTTCCCCTTGGGTAAAGGAAAAAGTCGTTTCTGCCACATGCAGCTCGCTGGGACCCGCAGCGATTTGCGGTTTCGCTCCAGCGAAGTCGCTACCGGCCTCGGCTTGCCTGACATAGCTCAGCGACGAGCTGAGACCCATATGAGTGTTCTTCTTGGCAAAACCCGGACGGGCAACGCCCTGCATGTTGAACAGGATATTTTGCCGCAAGGCATCAATGGCAGCGAAAGTATTGATTAAACTGTAACGAAGATCTGATCCCAACGCTTTCGCTCCTCAATGTTACATACTCTGCCAAGCTTATTTTTCCCCAAATAAGTTATTTCTACTCCGGTCAAGTAACTGGTGTTATTTAACGTTATTTTATTGGAGCAGCCCCCGTTCCGCGAAATTGGAAAATTGTGACCAATTTTTGCGCTTACTCCAACAAACGCTCGGCCAGGTGGCTATGACGCTTTACCAGGCGGTCATTCCTGACGGCCAGGCTCACGGCACGCTTGCTGCCTATGATAATCAGTAGCTGGCGAGCTCTGGTCACCGCAGTGTAGAGTAAATTGCGCTGTAACATGGGGTAGTGTTGCAGTGTCAAGGGGATTATTACCACGGCATACTCACTCCCCTGGGCCTTGTGAACACTCATGGCATAAGCCAGGCCAAGTTCGCTCTGATCAGAAAAATCATAGCAGACACGCTTCTCCGGAAATTCTACCGTCAACTCTTGCTCTTCGGGGTCAATCTGCACGATCGTTCCAGTTTCTCCATTGAAAACTTCGTAATGATAATTGTTGCGCAACTGGATGACGCGATCGCCCACTTGCAAACGCCGGTTACCATGTAATGCTACCGGCTGATCTGCTCGCGCTGGATTGAGTACCTGCTGTATTCGCGTATTCAGTGCGGTGGCACCCAAGCTACCGCGATTCATGGGACAAAGCAACTGTATATCCTCTGGTCGGTAGCCACGCGCCGGCAGGCGCCTGACCAGCAGATCCAAAGTCGTGGCGATGATTTGCTCGGGGTCAGCTTGCTCGATGAAAAAAGCATTCTCGCTGCGATATTCGGCTACCGGCGGAAGCAGCCGAGGAAATTTTCCCAGGTTTATGCGGTGGGCGTTCATCACGATCAGACTTGCTTGAGCCTGGCGAAAGATATGGCTCAAGCGGACAGCCGGCACCTTGCCAGCAGTCAACATGTCTCGCAACACGGCACCGGGACCCACTGAGGGCAGTTGATCGGCATCGCCCACCATCAGCAATTGCGCACCTGGTGGCAGGCTCTTGAAAATGTGATTGGTCAGCAGCAAGTCGAGCATGCTGACCTCAT
>JACQUT010000397.1 GCA_016267585.1 Cyanobacteria bacterium NC_groundwater_1444_Ag_S-0.65um_54_12 | reverse complement strand
GAAAAATTCAAGAAAAATTTCGAAAATATGCCGATAATGCAACAAAAAATAGAAAATCTGGTAAAAAATGGCCAGTTAGCTGCAGCAAAAGAT
This sequence comes from Cyanobacteria bacterium NC_groundwater_1444_Ag_S-0.65um_54_12, assembly GCA_016267585.1. Classification (GTDB taxonomy): domain Bacteria; phylum Cyanobacteriota; class Sericytochromatia; order S15B-MN24; family VGJW01; genus JACQUT01. The sequence continues at coordinate 3,223 of JACQUT010000397.1, read as the reverse complement.
TACATGACGACAAATGAATCCTATCACGGTGAGCTAGAATCGGTGCTTGCCAACTTGTTGAGCTTGAATGTCGATGACGCTACGCAAATAACGCAAAAAACCTCGAAAGTTATCGCTAAAACTGGTCAATATCTGCTGATTCTGCTGATAATAGCCGCTAATATCGGTTTATTTTCAGCATTTATCCTTTGGACAGCTATCCGCCCCTTGTCCGTGCTAAATCGTGCGGTAGGTAAGCTAGAAAAGGGAGAGATTTATTTGCCGCTCGCTATTGACTCTTTCGCTCGCGATGAAGTGGGGCAAATGGCCTTTAGTTACGAGAAAATGCGACAAAAATTGGCGGAAGTTATCGGAAAAGCTTGCGAGGTTTCCAACGTCGTGGCAAATAATGCCATAGAAATCGGTGCTACTACCGAAGAACTGGCGAAAATCGCGGCAGAGCAAGCAAGAACTGCCAGCCAGACCAGCAATTCTACGCGGGTGATGTCAGACAATGCCAAGGAGATATCTCATGCTGCCGATCTACTGGCAACCGAAATCGGTGAAGTAGAACACTCTGTCCTGCAAATATCGGGCACTTTGGAGCAAGTGGCAAATATTGTCGATAACTTGTGCACGGCAACCGGCCAGATCGCTGGAAATATCGAAGAAGTTGTGGCAAATATCGAGGAAGTGGCTAACACAGCGCAAGAGAGCAAAGCAGCTGCCGACAGCAACCGGACCTCGGCGCAGAATGGTCAGCAAGCGGTCGGCGCTACTGCAGAAGGCTTGCAAGAAGCCAGCGCGGTGGTCGACGATATCATGACCAGCATCAAAAAATTGAGCGAAAGTTCGATCAAGATCGGAGATATCACCAGTCTGATCGATGACATTGCCGATCAGACGAACATGTTGGCTTTGAACGCGGCAATAGAAGCGGCGCGCGCCGGCGAGGCGGGAAGAGGTTTCGCGGTGGTAGCCGAAGAAGTGCGACGGTTAGCAGAGCGTTCGGCAAAGGCTACCAAAGAGATCGCTGGGCTAATCAAGAGCATTCAACACGAAACCAAACAGGCGGTCGCCTTGACGAATCATAACTACCAGGTCATTGGCGATGGCACCAAACGCTCCGAGCGAGCAGCGCTGGCGCTGGAAGCAATCGTAACGGCTTCCTTGCGCACTTCTGCCTTGATGGATGCTATAGCCCAGGCCACCGCTGGACAGAAAACCATTGCTCTGAAAATGCGTCTGGCTGCTGAAAATATGAATTCATTGACTCGAGAAGTCTCACAAACCGTTCGCCGCGAGGCGCAGGGTGGGGTGGGCGTTACCCAGGCGGTAAAAGGAGTAGTTGACAAGGTATGCCAGCGTGCAGTGTACTTATCGCAAGCGATGGCGGAAAGCTTGACGCAAAGCGAAGCTTTGCTGCATAACGCCACGACCCTGAGCCTGCAAGCCAAGGAATCAGCCATATCGACCGACGATATCGCTGCCTCTGCTGAAGGGCTGAGTGCACAGGCTCATAACTTGCTCGCGGCGATTTCCTTCTTCGAGGATAAACGTACCGTGCCCCGAGCAGCAGATGCCAATGACCGCGCCACCAAAATCGTGACGTTCATGCATAATTAGCAGGCTGCTTCCATGCCGACTCCCAGGTAAGCTGCATCAGGCAAGATAGCTAGCTATGCTATACTCTCTCTGCTCGCTGTAGCCAGCGGTTAGCACAAGTTAATAGAGAGAGTTCCTATGAAAGTCATTCTCCTGAGCGACGTAAAAGGTATTGGTAACTCCGGCCAAGTAATGGAAGTAACTTCGGGATATGCGCGAAATTACCTATTTCCGCGCGGGCTGGCGCAAGAGGCGACAGCAGGTGCGCTAAAGCAAATAGCACAACGCCTCCGCACCGAACAAATAAAAGCAGCCAAACGCAAGGCAGAAGCCGAGGCACTGGCGCAAAAGCTCGAGGCAGCTCATGTCAAGATTGCCGCCCGGTCCGGAAGCGAGGGCAAACTTTATGGAGCGGTAACTAACAAGGAAATTGCTCAAGCGGTGCAAGAGCAAACTGGTCTGGTAGTGGATCGCCGAAAACTCGATCTGGCGGAACCGATCAAGGCTATCGGCAAATTCGCTATAGTTGCGAAGGTGCATCCGGAAGTGGCGGCCACGCTGCACGTCGAAGTAGTAGGCGTCGGGAAATAGAGCGGTTCACGCCGCTCTGATATTTTTCCTGGCTATCAAATGGTCGGGTCTTTTAGTCTGCTGTGATAAATGTCTGTTGATGTACTGGGCAGGATTCCACCCCAGAATCAAGAAGCTGAACAAAATATCTTGGGGGCTCTGCTACTCGGAACTCCGGATGTCGCCGTCAAGATCTTCGAGATTCTGGGAATGAATGATTGCTTCTATCGTCAATCGCATCAGACTATTTTCGATGCCATGCGCGATCTCCATGAAAACGGCGAACCTATCGATCTAGTTAGCGTAGCTAATCACATGCAAAGCACAGGTAAGCTGGAAGAAGTGGGTGGACGCTTACATTTAGCTGATCTTTGCAATTCAGTAGCTACCGCCGCCCATGCGGAATACTACGCCAAGATTATTGCGGAAAAGGCATTACTAAGAGCGCTGATTCGCGCTGGTACCGAAGTAACGGCGCTAGGTTACTCTGAAGATCAGGAGGTTGAACTCGTACTGGATCAAGCAGAGCAAAAAGTTTTCGAGGTAGCCCAGCGACGAATTACTCAAGACGTAATGCATATTGAAACGGTTTTACACGATGCCTTCGCAAAAATAGAGCAGCGCTTCGAAATGCGCGGCACTTTTACTGGCACCGCTAGCGGATTTTACGATATTGATGCACTCACTGCAGGGTTTCAGCCTAGCAACTTGATCATTGTCGGTGCGCGTCCTTCCATGGGTAAGACCGCCTTCGCTCTTTGCGTGGCGCGCAATGCGGCAGCAGGGCCCTATCCTGGCCAAGCTGGCAAGCCAGTGATAGTTTTCAGTTTGGAAATGTCGCGTGAAGAGCTGGTTATGCGTTTGCTCTGTGCGGAAGCACGAGTTGATGGTTCTCGGGTCAGGACCGGGCAAGTCGCCGAAGAAGATTGGTGGCGGCTGGGGCAAGCGGTAGGACGGCTTGCCGAGTGGCCAATCTATATCGATGATACGCCGGCTATTACCGTCACGGAAATCAGAGGTAAATGTAGACGCTTGGCGGCAGAATTAGGAAAAGAAATTGGCCTGATAG
>JACQUT010000022.1 GCA_016267585.1 Cyanobacteria bacterium NC_groundwater_1444_Ag_S-0.65um_54_12 | reverse complement strand
TTTCCACCGCACCAGCAGCAGCAAATTCGCGTCCAGATCTCTAATGGTCTGGTGGCAGTGTTATCGCAGACCCTCGCTCCCCGCATCGGCGAAAGCGGTAAGGGTGGCAGAGGACGTGTCATGGCGCTCGAGATAATGGTGAATACTCCTGCCATTGCTAACCTTATTCGCGAAGGAAAAACCGCTCAGATCTATTCTGCTATTCAAACCGGCCAGAAATTTGGCATGCAGACTCTGGAAAACGCACTCAAGGAACTTTATTTCAATCGCCTGGTCGCATATGAGGACGTCGTATCCAAAACTTCTCGGCCAGAAGATCTGATCCGGATGATCGGAGCGGCTCCATCTTCCACTATGGCCCAATCAATGGCTCATTGATCAAATGCCGAATTATCAATGCAAGGTCAGAGATCAGCGCGGTGAACCTTTCCAAAAAACGTTGTCTGGCGCCAACGTGGCAGAAGTACGCAATCGCCTGCGCAACATGGGCTACCTGATCGTAACTCCCATTACGCTGCTAAAAGAAGGCAAAAGTACGGCCAATGCAAAACTAGCAGTGCCGCTCATTGCCAGCATCCAGCAACGGCTTGCCATGGGGCAGAAGGTCCAGTTAAACGATATCACGCTTTTTTCGCGGCAGTTCGCCACCATGATCAATGCCGGGGTATCAATGGTACGAGCATTGAACATTATCGCGGAACAAACGCCTAATGCCAGGTTGCGCCGGATCATCGCCGAGATCCTGGCGAGAGTAGAGGCCGGCAGTTCGCTATCCGATTCTTTTACCCGCTATCCAGAAGTTTTCAGCAATTTATTCATAGGAATGGTCAGAGCAGGCGAAGCTGGTGGGGTGCTCGATGAAGTTTTGCTTCGGATTTCCGCATTTCTGGAGGCTTCCGCAAAATTGCGGCGACAGATCAAATCAGCGATGACCTATCCCATCGCTGTCGGAGTTTTAGCAATTTTGATGTTCGTTGGCATGCTGCTCTGGCTTTTGCCGATTTTCACTAACATGTTCGCCCAGATGGATGCGAAACTTCCCGCTTATACGCAATTTTTGATAGATTTATCCAATACTTTACGCAGTCCGAGTGGTCTCTTGGTTTTCGGTGGAATAGTCGGTGCAGTCATGCTCTTTCGGCGTTTTGCGGCCACGGAACAAGGCAAGCACATCATCGATCGTTACTTGCTGCAGTTACCGATTATCGGGGTCTTGACCCAGAAGATCGGAGTATCACGCTTCACCCGAACCCTGGGTACCTTGATACGATCCGGCGTGCCCTTGTTGAATGCGCTAGAAATCGTCCGTGATTCTTCCGGAAACATGGTCATTTCTGGTGCGGTGGAAGATGTGCGTCAAGCGGTGCGAGAAGGGGAACCGGTTTCCAAACCGTTAGAGCAAGCAGATATTTTCCCACCGATGGTGACTCAGATGATCTCGGTAGGGGAAGAGACCGGAGCTATTGACGCGATGCTAGAGAAAATAGCCGATTTTTATGATCAAGAAGTAGAAGCCACGATAAAATCCCTGACATCTTTACTGGAACCGCTCATGATGGTGGGCATTGCGGCACTGGTAGGATCGATAATGCTAGGAATGTATCTGCCGCTATTCTCGATCATCAATGCAGTGGGCAAGTGACGCTGTGGACGTTTGAATAACTACCGTGACCTACCAGATCAAAGAAATATTCTATACGCTACAGGGCGAAGGAGCCCATGCTGGTAGGCCAGCAGTGCTGTTACGTTTTGCCGGCTGCAATCTCTGGTCTGGCAAACCTGACGAGCGTTCCCGAGCCACCTGTGGCTTCTGTGATACGGATTTCGTTGGCACCAATGGTTCGCTGGGCGGTAATTACGCTTCGGCCAGCGCGGTAGTCGAGGCGGTGTGCTCCCGGTGGCCAAGTACGCCAGGCCGATCGGTCAGGCCGTATGTCGTTTGCACTGGCGGCGAACCGCTAATGCAACTCGATGACACTCTCGTGACAGTTTTTCATTCCGTTGATTGTGAAGTAGCCATAGAAACTAATGGCACCCTGCCCGTTCCGGGTGGCATAGACTGGATTTGCGTGAGCCCGAAGGCTGGCACGAAATTGCAGGTTCGCTCCGGAGACGAGCTGAAGTTAGTATATCCGCAAGCCGGCATCACACCTGAGCATTATGCGGATTTATCTTTCCGCTATTTTTTCCTTCAGCCGTTAGCTGGCCCCGCTTGGTCGGACAATATCAGAGCAGCCAGCCAGTACTGTCTGGCGAATCCGTGCTGGCACTTGAGCTTACAGATTCACAAGATAGTCGGCTTGCCATGACCGACCATTAGCTCACGCAACGCTCCAGCGGCTTGGTCTGCGAGATCAGATCGCCTTTGCGCACGAAAAGGCCCATGCGGGTTCTGCCATTTTCCTGATGACAGCTCCAGCATACTCTGCCACGAAACGAATCAAGCAGAGCGCCCCCCAGACAGAACTGGATTTCAATATCAAATGCCTGTTCAATTTTTCCGGGAATCTCGATGCAGGCACCCTCGGCCGAAAGATTGACTGTCTTGCCCCATACTGTCTGTCCACCGCCTAGCTTCACCCGAACCGGCACGGTTACCGCAACCCTTTCCTGGAAACGGTTTAAACGAACACCTACGATATCGAGACCGCGACACTCGACAAGGTCTAGTTCTTGTCCAGCGACTATCACTATTGGCTTTAACGGATCAGTTGGCGCCGACTGGCTAACCTTGGCCAGCTGGCGATCGGCGAGCAGCACTTCGGTTCCGGCCGGATAAGGTATCACGTGTTGCAAAAAAGTGTCCACTACCGCGTGATCGAATTGACGGCCTGCCAGCGTCTTGATGGTTTGATAAGCGATACCTGGTGGATTCCGCCGGCTATAAGGGCGATCGGAAAGCATGGCATCATAAGTGTCGGCTACCGCTATGATCATGGCCAGCTGTGATATGGCTGGCCCGCGCAGTCCATCGGGGTAACCAGAGCCATCCAACCGCTCGTGATGATGACGAATAGCTTCTTTGACGGCTGCAGCTATGGACCAGCGTGAAAAACGCGGAGCACGAGCTAATAAAGCCACGCTCAGTGCTGGATGATGACGCACTAGTTCACGTTCTTGAGAAGTCAAAGGACCAGCTTTCCCGAGCAAAGAAGCAGGTAACAGGGCCTTCCCAAAATCATGAAATAATGCGCTCATGCCCAGATTTAGCAGCTGGGCCGTGCCATAGCCTAATGCCGTGCCCATTACCAACGCTAGAGTAAAAACATTCAAAGGATGCCGCGATTCGTAATGGCCAGCTAGCCGAAATTCCGGGATGGTTCGCAGTCGCTTCAGACGCCGGTGTATATCATTGACTATCAGGCGCAAGTCGGCCTGTTCGCCCTTACCGCTCAGTATGGCTTCTATGCCTGCTGCGTCGGCGCTAGTGAGAAAAAATGGCGAGGTAGATCGTGCACTGCCATGTTCGTGTTCGACACAACCCAAAGCCACGCCCTCTAGTCCTAAGCGTCGTATCTTGGCAATCAATTCTGGAGTGAGGCTAGTACCTGCCTTCAATAATGGGATCCAGGTACCTGGCTGAACAAGATCGCTCCGCAGCAATAGTCCTGCTCGCAGTCCGCGTGCCATTAATCCTCCACTCCTTAGACCGTTTCCGATACACCTGAACGTGGCCGATGACCGTACTGGGCCCCCTTACACCGCTATAATCCCCAAGGCTTGCGCACGTCCCTATGGGAATCTTCGGCACGATAGCAGCGCTATTTAGCGTCTTCTTTCGCTCTTTGGTTAGCTTGCAGTTGCGTAACCCAAGAAAAGAAATCTTCTTCCTTGATAATAGTAATGCCGGCATCCCGTGCCTTTGCCAACTTACTGCCAGCCTGCTCGCCAGCTACTACCTCTGTCGTGCGCCTGGTTATACTTTCGGCGGTCCTTCCCCCCAAGCTCTCGACCAGTTGTCTGGCTTGGTCGCGCGGCATGGAAGTTAGCGTTCCGGTAAATACCAATTCGTGGCCTGCCAGAGGTCCGAAATCGGCGCTACGTGGCTTGAATAGTTGCAATCCAGCTGAATTGAGCTTTGCGATGACTGCTAAATTATGTGGTTCAGCTAAGAAATATCGAAGTTCCGAAGCTATTTCCGAACCGATACTTGGTATAGCGCATAGCTCTTCGTAGCTGGCAGCAGCTATGGCTGCTAATGAACCGAAATGCGCTACTAGCAGGCGAGCGGTTATCTCCCCGACTTCCGGGATGCCCAAACCGAAGAGCAAACGCTCGAAAGGTTGCTTCCGGCTGGTCGCTATCGCCTTTAACAAGTTGTCTGCCGATCTGGTAGCAAAGCGATCTATGGTAAGCAAAGAGTCACGTTGCAGATAATAAAGATCGGCAACATCGCGCACCAGGTTACGTGCTACCAGCTCATTGCAAACTCGCTCGCCCAGGTGTTCGATAGCCATGGCCCTTCGACTACCAAAATGTTGGATTTTGTATACTAACTGAGCGTGACAAGCCAGGCCGCCAGTGCAGCGAACCGCCACTTGGCCAGGCGTTCGTTCAGTGCTCGACCAGCAGACCGGGCAGCGCTCCGGCATCTGAAATAAGCGCTCGTTACCAGTACGCCGTTCTATTACCGGCATGACTAGCTGTGGAATCACGTCACCGGCTCGCTGTACTACCACCCAGTCACCGATTCGAATATCTTTTCTTTTGATCTCTGCTGCGTTGTGCAGCGTAGCATGGCTGACGCTTACCCCACCGATTGGTACAGGTTGAAGCACGGCAACTGGTGTCAGCACTCCCGTTCGCCCCACGCTGACCGCGATGTCCGC
>JACQUT010000411.1 GCA_016267585.1 Cyanobacteria bacterium NC_groundwater_1444_Ag_S-0.65um_54_12 | reverse complement strand
GTCATGGGGCAGCCAGCACGCCAGGCGGGTTTGAAGGATGGCGATCGCGTAATAGCAGTGGCAGGTCAGCCCCTCAGCTCAGCTAGTGACTTTCAGTCACGCATTCGTGACCATGCTGGCAAAGAGGTCCTGCTAGTGGTACGGCGCGGTACTACCAGTTCTGCCGAGACCCTTACACTAAAGGCACGGCCTGCCAAGGATGGCAAGATCGGGGTAGCTATTGCGCCACCAGTAGAAGTGGTCTTTCGTTCCGCCAGCAATCCCCTGGAAGTTTTGTCAGAGGGCACAGTAAGAACCGGGCAGCTAGGCATGGCCATGGGCAAAGGGCTCTGGTTACTAGCAACTCGTCAGTTACCGCTCGATATGATCGGTGGCCCGATTGCCATCGTGCAGCTAGGCGCCACCACCGTAAAAGATTTCTATCAGCTTTGTCTTTTCACTGCCATGATCAGTCTAGATCTGGCGATCGTGAACTTTTTGCCAGTGCCGGGGCTAGATGGCGGGCATATTCTTCTTATTGTTTTGGAAACGATTTTTCGGCGTCCCCTGCCACGTCGCGTGGAAGAGGCGGTATTGCAAATCGGTTTGTTGCTACTTTTGGGGTTAGGTATGCTGCTAATAGTCAAGGATATCCTGGCTTTGGGACGCTAGAACAGGTACTGTTGTTGAATATTATTTGCTGCGATAGCTTTTTTGTTGTTCACGTAGGAGTCCTTGCTGATGCTCGAAACCGAAACTCGCTCCGCAGCTCTCTGGTCGCAGGCACAAAGGTTGATGCCAGGGGGCGTGAACAGTCCAGTTCGTGCCTTCAGAGCAGTAGGGGGCGATCCCATCTTCGTGGCGCGCGCAGCTGGCGCTTTTGTTTGGGATGAAGATGATCGACGCTATATTGATTATGTAGGCGCCTGGGGCCCTATGATCCTGGGGCATGCCCACCCGCAAGTGGTAGAGACGGTACAAGAAGCAGCTAGCCGAGGCTTGGCTTATGGTGCGCCGACTCTGGCCGAAAACCAGCTAGCGACCATGATCCGTGAGGCAATGCCAGCGCTAGAGCTAGTTCGCCTGGTAAATTCCGGCACTGAAGCAGTGATGAGTGCCGTTCGCCTGGCGCGAGCCTTTACCGGTCGCGCCAAGGTGATCAAATTCGCCGGCTGTTATCATGGCCATTCCGATGCCCTGCTGGTCAAAGCTGGTTCCGGTGTGGCTACTTTGAGTCTGCCAGATAGCCCTGGTATACCAACCGCAGTTGCAGCAGACACCATATCTTTGCCTTTCAACGATCTCCAGGCAGTTCTGTCCGCTTTTACTACCTATCCGGACGAAATCGCCGCTGTGATACTGGAGCCAGTAATAGGTAACGCAGGGGTGATTCCGCCCGTGCCAGACTACCTGCCGCAGCTGCGGGAAATCTGCGATCGTCATGGTGCCCTGTTGATTTTTGATGAGGTAATGACCGGATTCCGCATTGCCAGAGGCGGAGCGCAAGCTCTTTTTGCAGTAAAGCCAGATCTTACTTGTCTGGCCAAGATCATAGGTGGCGGTGTTCCATGTGGAGCTTATGGTGGACGGGCTGACATCATGGCATTGGTAGCTCCCAGTGGGCCAGTTTATCAGGCTGGTACGATGTCGGGAAATCCTTTGGCAACCGCGGCTGGCATCGCTACCTTGCGAGCGCTTGCCGAACCAGGGGTTTATGCACGGCTGGATCGCGTCGCTAAACGTCTAGCAGATGGGTTGATGGCGATCGCTGCTGCAGTGGGCGTTCCTTTACATGTGCAACGAGTAGGCTCGATGCTAACTGCTTTCTTTACTGATCAGACAGTTATCGATTGGCAAACCGCCAAGAAATGCGATACCGCTGCTTTCGCGATCTTTCATCGCGGTATGCGCGAGCGCGGAATTTATCTTCCCCCATCGCAATTTGAAGCTTGGTTCGTGTCGCTTGCTCATTTTGAGCCGGAAGTAGATGCCACACTAGAAGCAGCTAATGGAGCATTGGGTGAGCTGGCGCGCCAGTATTGAAAGATTCCAGATGGCCGTAATTCCGGACCTCGGATGGTTGTCGTCATGACGGCAGGTTATTATAATGATATCGTTCGTAATTAGGCGCCTGTAGCTCAGAGGATAGAGCACTTGCCTCCGGAGCAAGGGGTCCCGCGTTCGAATCGCGGCAGGCGCGCTACCGCACTACCACCACATTTGAGGTATCTGGAAATTGGGCCAAAAACGGCCCAGGAGCGGGAGCGTGGTATCTAATGGAGAACAGACTCATGCCAGTGATATCCAAGCAGGCGATCGCGCAAGTCAGTTGGGGACAATTGGCCCTGCTAGAACCGGAGGATGGCCCAATTCTTCAGGCGCTTTGCGAAAACTGCACCGATTACTTCGAATTGATCACGGGCTTGCCGACTGCTCCGTCGGAGGCACAGAGCCTTTTCGTTGCATTGCCAGAGGGTAAGGACTATGACGACAAGGTGATCGTGGGACTCTTCGATCATCAGCAGCGCATGATCGGCGTGTTGGATGCGATCCGAGGCTATCCATCGCCAACAACATGGTACTTGGGACTGCTTTTGTTTGAGCCCTCCCAACGACAACGCGGGATGGGGCGCGAAGCCTATCTGGCATTCGAACGATGGGCCGCAGAAGCTGGGGCCCATCGCATGAGGCTCGGGGCCGTCACTCAGAATCCCAGGGGAATCCGTTTCTGGCAGCAGCTGGGTTTCACAGAAGTCCTGAAGCGCCGCATCAAGCAGGGCGTGCTTGAATCGGAATGCCTGGTCATGGAACGGGAGATCATTTCGCCATGACACCGAGAGCTAGGATTCAGTTGATCGGCGAGCTCCAAATCGACTTTCGCCCTTGAGATATGATATTAACAGTGGGCGCAACAGGACTCGAACCTGTG
>JACQUT010000410.1 GCA_016267585.1 Cyanobacteria bacterium NC_groundwater_1444_Ag_S-0.65um_54_12 | reverse complement strand
GTATTTCGTTGATGCAAACTGCGGAAGGTGCTCTGAACGAGACCGAAGCAATCCTGCAGCGAATGCGGGAAATGGCCGTACAATCCGCGAATGATACCTTGACAGCATCGGATCGCTCTTACATTGCAAGTGAACTGGATCAGCTGAGCAGAGAGATCGACCGAATTGCCAATAGTACGCAGTTTAACTCGCAATTGCTATTAGCTGGCGGATCCATCTCACTACCGGGGATTACCTTGCAGATCGGTGCCAACTCCGGTCAGGTAATGAATATTCAGATAAGTACCGCCAGCGCGGAAGCCCTGGGTGTACTTATCACCCAGATTTCCATAGATTCAGCGGACAATGCCAGTAATACCATTTCCCGGTTAGATAACGCCGTCGAGCAAGTGTCCAATACTCGCTCATGGCTAGGTGCCATGATCAATCGCTTGCAGCACACCATTACCAATCTGGATGTCCAGTACGAGAATCTGTCGGCAGCACAAAGTAGAATTCGCGATCTCGACGTAGCCGCCGAGATGGCCGAATTGACCCGATCGCAAATCCTTAACCAATCAAGTGTTGCCATGTTAGCCCAGGCCAATCAGGCTCCCCAATCGATATTATCGCTTCTGAAGTAAGGCCGCTGCCGAGAAGATTGCCGGTTTTTCACGATATCATCCCTACCGTTGGCCCTCACCGCTCGGTGAGGAAATGGCAGGGCGATTCACCGGGTACCCCGCGAGCCATAGTGGCGTGCCACTATATGTCGGTTATAGTCTGCTTGGGGCTTTCGAAAATTTATCGTTATGTAAGCCCATTATTGTCACAATTTGATCAAAGAACACATCGCTTTTTAAGGATGTGTGGTAAGCTCTTGTTGGGGATAAGGGAGCCTAGCCATCTCGAGTCCGAAAGTCTTTTAGTTTAGCGGTAGAACAATCAGGTAAAGAGACGGAAAGGCTCTCCAGGCGGGACCAAGGAGGTCCCGAAGGTAGTTAAAGCAAGGAGAGCAAAAATGAGTTTTGTTATTACCTGAATGATGGCCTGCTGAATTAACTTGGGCCACTGAATCAAGAGCTAATACCTCGCGTCTTTGTGTCGTTGGCGATGTTCTCGTCGTCGTCGATCCGCGTGGGCAAGAGAGCTGATAACCGCTGGCAAGGCCAGCATTCTCGGCGTGGGATTATCAGTGACGATGCCTCGTTCGGCTACAGTGACGGCAACGGCAACGAGGCTGTTTCAGTGGTGACGGAATGGCTGACCTCGAGTATGGGAGGTAGTTATGGCGTTACGGATTTATGGTAATGTACTGGCGCTGCAAGCCTATCGTCAGTTAAAGCTGCATGACGATGCGCTGGCAGCCTCGATTCGAAAGCTCTCATCAGGGCAACGGATCAATCAGGCGAGCGATGATCCAGCGGGTCTCAGCATGGCAGGGCGTATGCGCACGCAAGTTCGTAGTCTAGAACAAGCGGTCGCTAATGTAGAAGATACTTCCAACATGCTGAACACTGCCGACGGAGCTTTGAGCGAGACCACCGATATCTTGCAACGGATGCGGGAACTGGCGGTTCAGGCAGCCAATGATTCGCTCACCGCCTCTGATCGCACGAGTATCAAGCAAGAAATCGATAACATGACCAGCGAAATCGATCGCATTGCTAATGACACCGAGTACAACAATCACCGATTACTGGAAGGCGGAAACAATCCGAAAGCTGGTGATGCTTACCGGGCCAGTCTTTTTACTATTCAGGTCGGACCGAGCGGCGGAAACATTCATACTTTCAGCATAAGCGATATGCGAGCGCTTGCTCTGAATGTCTCTACCACGCAGACCTCGGTGGATACGGCTGCCAATGCCTCGACCACCATCAACAACATCGATATCGCGCTTGGCCGGGTTAGCACTCAGCAGGGTTACCTGGGAGCGAAAACAAACGCCTTGGCCCACAATATTGCCGTATTGGAGGTCCAATCGCAGAATATCAGCGCCTCGGAAAGTAATATCCGCGACGTCGATTTTGCCGCAGAATCGGCCAGACTGGCGCGAACGCAAATCCTGCAACAATCTGCCAGCGCCATGCTAGTCCAGGCTAATGCTTCCTCGCAGTATGTTCTCGATCTATTTTCCAGCAGTTAGAGTTCTTGACGGGTCGGTTATTTTGATTCAGAAACCTAAAGATCCGGGCTTCGCCTGCCGATGGCACGAATAGGGGTGGATCCATATGAAAATCGAAGGAACTATCGCCGCCTCAGCAGTTGCCAGCAACCAGGCGCTTGCACTGGAAGCTACGTCAGGAGCATTGCGCGAACGCAGCAGTTTGGATACGCTGCGCGAACAAGCTTTAACTACTCCTGACGCAGCGTTGATCGCCAGCGAACAGCGCGTGGTAGGTACCAAGCTTTTGTCATCAGCACTCGAAGCGGTGGAGCGTCTACTAGGCGAGCTGAACGATCAACTGACTTTGCAAATTCACAAAGACGGGAAGCGCTTGCTGGTACGAATCTTGCAGCGCAAGACCGGGGAACAGTTGCGCGAAATGTCAGCCGAGCAGTTTCTCGATATGGTGGAGTCGCTGGGGAAACAGGTAGCAGGGTTTTTTGTAGATGCCCGGCAATAGCTCTGGTCTGCCAAGAGCCCGCTTTACGTTCCGAGGAGAGCGCTAATGGGTTTTCAAGTATCTGGGATAGCTTCCGGATTAGATACCAAATCGCTGATCGACCAGCTAATGCAAATAGAGGGTCGGACGGTTGATTCGCTCAAGCAAAAGAAAAGCACCCTGACCACGCGAAACAACGCTTTTCAGGCCATCAATACC
>JACQUT010000401.1 GCA_016267585.1 Cyanobacteria bacterium NC_groundwater_1444_Ag_S-0.65um_54_12 | reverse complement strand
GTGTTATTGACTGTTCTGCTACCGTTTCCTGCCCCACGGTAAGCGCTGCAAACATCACTACCAATAGCCTCGATCTATCCTGGTCGGACGTAGCGGAAGCCTGGCAATACCGGATCTGGCAAAATGGCGTGGCAATAGACACCGTAAGCAGTGCAAGTGCCCGGACCAGGAACGTCAATGGCCTGGCTGCCAACACCACTTATGACTTCATGGTAGAAGCAGCGGATGCCAGTGGTAGCTGGTCACCCAGCTGCGCAACTTATCAGGCAACTACCGGAGCAGTACTCTCCTGTCCCTCCGGGATGTCTATCACGGACATCACGACCAATAGTCTCAACTTGTCATGGAACGACGTGGGGGCACGTCAGTACCGGATCTGGCAAGGTGGTTCGCAAATTGGTACCGTGGGGCAAGGCGTCCTGAGCTGGCCCGTTACCGGCCTTGCACCCAGTACTACCTATAACTTCAAGGTAGAGGCCGGCGATGGCAACGGTAGCTGGTCGTCTGGCTGTTCAGCGTATCCGGGGACGACCAAAGCTATTAATAATTGCCCTACCTGGCCCGGTCCTACCTTGACCGCGTCGAGTCCGACATGCACTGGCCTCACCCTCAACTGGTCAGCAGCAGCGGACGATAAGGGTATAGCTTATTACTTGCTCTACAAGGGCAGCAACCTGATCGGGAAAACTAGTGGCCTCACTTATCCAGTCAGCGGCCTGGCCAGCGCTTCTACCTATACCTTCCAGGTAAAAGCGGTAGATACGGATGGTTGCGAGACTCCGGGACCTTCGACCACCGCCAGTACCCAGACTGATTGTCAACCGCCGCAAGATAACAAGGCATGGGCTGGAACAGTTACCTGCAACTCCATAGATCTGCTATGGCGGGCGGCCAAGGATGACGTGAAGGTAACCAAGTACCGGATCTATCAGGATTCCAATCCCACTCCAATATACGAGGGGGCGGCGAGCCTTCTCAAATACCAGGTCACTGGCATGGCTGACAGCACTTCTTATAACTTCCGCATCCAGGCTGGAGACGCGGCAGGTAACTGGTCATCCGGCGCTGCGGTAACGGAGCGAACTGACGATTGCACCCCGCCTACCTGTCCGGTCGTAACCTTCGAAAAAGTTGCCAGTAGCAGCGTAGATCTGGCCTGGTCTGGTGCGACTGACAAGGTAGGTGTGACCGGTTACAAGATCCTCCGCCGGCTTTACCGCGCTAGCGGTCCACCGGATACCTGGAAAAGTTCATCCACCAGCGGGGAAAAATACCACGATTACGGGCTAAATGATGCCAGTACCTATGAATACCTGGTAAAAGCCGGTGATGCAGCTAACAACTGGTCGGAAGGCTGTTCAATAAAGAGTGTCACTACCACAGACGGTACCAGGCCCTGGTGGACCGGTGGAACGCTAAGTTTCGCTTGCGACAGATTGTTGACGCTGTCATGGTCAGGAGCGACGGACAACGTAGCAGTTACCAGATACCAGATCTTCAAGGACAAGGAATCGTTGCCGCTGGCAGAGCTGCCAGCAGGTGATAATCGCTATGAGTTAGATATCGCTCCCTACACTGAAGGCAGTACGTTCAGCTTCCGGGTAGAAGCCGGAGACGCCGCGAACTCATGGTCGATCGCTGGTCCGCAGGAAACCTTCCGGAAAGAAGGCGGCGGCTGCGTAACAGATATCCGCCGGGTAGTGGCATTTTATCGCAATGCCTACAAAAGCTGGCTTTACATGTTGGACCATGAGAGGGTGACCTCCCAGGCGCATAGACATTGGGGAATCTATGAAAATGAAAGCCTGGTCAGGCAAGCCGCGGACCAAGTGGGCTGGGATACGCTGTTGGACTACGTGTGGGACAATGTAGGCAGCAGCAAACGCGGTGTTGTTAAAGAGCAAGCGGTAAGATCTGCTGCAGCGGACAGTGATTTGGGGCTTGGCGAGTCCGACGGTGTCATATTGATCGATATCAGCAAGACGGGAAGGGAAGCCATTGTTGGCGTCGTGCCGATAGAAAATAGTTATCAATCGGTTATTAACTATATTTTCAATGCGGGCGATGTGAACGAGTCGGCTAAAAGTACGCCGAGAGATCGGTTCGACATTGGCACCCAAACTTACAAGCTACAAGGTGGTCAAACGGTAAAGGTAGATCTGCAGGGTTATTCCTATACTGTCAGCCCTCTGCTACTCGATCTGCTTGGTCTCGGCAAACCCGACCTCCTGGCAGGACCAAACTGGCGCCTGCAACCCGGGCGGCAGCTAGCCACCACCGCATTACGCCATTTCGACCTGGACGGCTCGGGTAAAGCGACCTGGGAATGGGTAGGGCCGAAATCCGGCCTGCTGGTCTGGGATCCCGAGCATTTCGGACGGATCAACTCGGCCAAGCAATTGTTCGGCAACCATACCTGGGAGCAAGAATGGAAAGATGGCTACGAGCCACTAGCTACCCTGGATAGTAATCAGGATGGCCAGTTGACGGGTGACGAACTCTCCAAGCTGGCGGTCTGGCAAGATCGCAACTCCAATGCCAGTTCCGAGCCCGGAGAGGTCATGCCAGTCACCAAACTCGGCATCGAGGCCATTGCGGTACGGCCAGAGCATGACCAAATAGGTAATACCTGGGCAACCAAGGGCTTCGTGCGCCGCATGCCAGATGGTAAGCGCCGTACCTTTGCCACCTGGGACTGGATTTCCATGGGGAACGCCAAGAGTGATAAGCTGGCTGCTAACAAAGCTAAAGTCAATAAACCCGACCAGGCCAGTTCCAGTACTGGTGTCAAATTAGCCAGCAATACCACTGCCAAGACCAGCTCCGGGTCCTATGGCGTTTACGTCTGGCTGGGTCAAGCCGATCCAGAAATGGGGATAGCAAAAAAAGAAGGCTTCCTGGAGCGTATCACCAAGCTGGCTCCTTGGGCCAGTAATAAAAATGAAAAGAAGAAGCAAAAAGAACTGGGCGGTTATTTGCGATTAGAAGATTACGACGGCGTCATCAAGGGGCTGAGCTTCCCAACGATAGGTAACGTGCCGCCTGACAATGGTCTCATCGTGGCGTTACCGCTCACCGGCCAGATCAAAGATGGCAGCGCGACCTGGCGTGGGCCGGCACCCAAAGGCAGCAGCGTGGAGAGCAAGGTCACCGTGGTCGAGGGTGGCAAGCATCTCCTGGGTCAGACCACCGTGACTACTCCAGCCGGGCAGTGGTCATACCACTGGCAAGCTGAACTGGTCTCGGGTAAGCCGCTCGGGCAAAAAAATCGCGTATCGCATCACGTGCCAGGCGCCCAGTAGGAGGTTCCCCCCAATGTCAAGCTTTGCTATTCGCACCGTTCTGGCGGCCAGCTTGCTCAGTTCCGGTTTGCTCTTGCTGACTGCTCCGGCCTTATCTCATACTTGCCCCTTTCCGTACCCGGAAGATCGCGCTTATAACTTACCCGACCCAGAAGTAAAGGAGACCAGGGTCTCCACACTGATCGGTTCGGCAACGCTATCTACCGAAGTGCAAACACTGGATCATGCAACCAGTTCATATCGCGTGTATGGAACACCCAATACTGCCACCCGAAACATTGATCAATTGATCGACGTTTATTTCACCACCAAGCATGAAGGGCGTTTACTTTGCATTTACCGAAACAACCAAGTCGATGTCCAGGAAATTACCACGATAACTACACCTTACGATCTTTATGAACGGCATAGCTGGAAGGAGCGGACGCAGTCAATAGTGGATAACACTTACAGTGTGACTCCGACCTATGACTGGCTCGATCCCAAGTACAGTGTACCCTTGACTCTGACTAAACCGCCTTTTAGCGAAGTTGCCACCGGAGAGATTGTCAACAGTCCCTGGATAGCCACCGAGAGTGTCCGGCTGCTTGGCAGTGGAGTGGAAGCTTCTTCCTCGCAACGGGTTATCAGTAGCCGCGTCGATACCACGCTTCAAAAGTGTCAACCTTACGTCGCCGGCTTGGAGAAGAGTATCATTGCCAAGTCAAAAAAAGATCTCACCTTTTCCCAAGACACCGCTCGCAGCACACAGCGAGGTCAAGGTAAGACACCATCAGGAGTGGCCAGTCGCAAGACAGCCAATACCGAGGCAGCTAAATCAACTGCTAACCTGACCTCAAGCGGCCCAAACTTTACAGCACTGCTGGAAGTTGCCGCCACCCAGCCAGATCTCTACGACGATCAAGGACGGTTAGCCTGGAAGCTAAGCGCTAGTGATAACGCACTCATCTTTACCCCCTACATCGCAGCTGGTTTATTATCGACTCCACCAGTGATAGTTCCCATCAGCAGGGGACACCGTACAAAGGGTGATAGCGATGCCGGAAAGATTCATATTCATGCTTACCTGATAGAAGGTGGGAGCGTTACTCTCTATGGTGAATTCAAAGCAAAACTACTCGAAGTCGATGACGGTGACCATGGTAGACATGACAACAAGCCTAGTAAGTCTCTAACCAGCCGCAGACCATCCTAAGAAGACACTTAGAGCCTCAGCTCAAGACCATCGAGCTGAGGCTATTTTTTCGTTTTATACTAGAAAAAAACGTCGCATAATAGTTGTTATGTAATCCAGTGGCAATCTAGGGCAGCTTTTTGGAGCATTATGTTAAACTGCGCAATTATTACGCTAGATAGTGTTCTCTATCAGCAGTATCGGCAAAGTCTGCTTGTTGGCCCTGGTACTGATTAGTTTCTTGTTAGGCCTTCAGAGGAAATCTGGAGTTTTCTTGTGATCCGTGGCTCTCTCTAGTAT
>JACQUT010000040.1 GCA_016267585.1 Cyanobacteria bacterium NC_groundwater_1444_Ag_S-0.65um_54_12 | reverse complement strand
TCAAAGAACTGCCAAACAAGGCTGATGTCTACGTGGTGCAAGCCAAATTCTCCGCTAATGGAAAAGATTTTGTATTTCGCACGCTCACCGCGGTCAGCCCCCAGGCAACAGCAACTGTCGCGGTCGATGCCTCTAGCACCTTGGTGAGCGAGAAACTGAAGAACCTGGTACGCCGCCAGCAGCTGGCGGGAAACGATTTTGACCAGAGTGCTTATGACATGCTGGTCAGCCTGCTCCAGACCAAGTTGAGCAATGAGAACATTCCCTACATGGCAGCAAATGCCAAGGATATGCTGGCGGTATTCGATCAACTGTTGCTAGATAGCCCAGAATTACAGGACAAGGCTACCAAATTGGCACCTGCCATAAGTGAGCCCTCGGAGCAATGGCAGGTAAGCAAACTTCTCGATTCAAACGATCTAGTAGCCGGCGGAATAATTATGCCGGCCAGCCGATCCATCCTGTACGCTGCCGGAGCCTTCGAGGTAGATGCCAACGGCAATCTCTACCTGCCGGTGGCGCGCGATGGCACGGCGGCAGCAACGCTTGATGCCGCGACGGGTGGCAGTACCGGAAGTATCTACATCGTTCGTATCACGCCGGAAGGTAAAGTCGAACCCTATGCCAAGTTGCCGCCCAATATCGCCAACCCTGTCATGTTGGCTTTCTCACCGCAAGGCGACCTGCACGTATTGGGCCATGATCCCAAGACCCTGGAGCTGTTGCTTTTCTCTGGCAGAGGAGATCTACAGCGCCGCCCGGGCAATATTTTCAAACTGGACGAGGTGCGTTTGGCAGACCTTCCGGGACGTTTTCTGGTGGATAGCAATGGCACGGTCTTCATGGCCATGCGCGATTATCACGCGATAATTCGCCAGACCCGCGTCGCCCCTACCGAAGTCTTTGCCGGTGGAGCCGGAACAGCGGGCTATAAAGACGATAGCAAGCAAGAGGCACGTTTCTCCTTCCCGGCCAGTGTCACGCTGGGCCCGGACGGAGCGGTATACGTGGCAGATCTCGGTAACAACTGCCTGCGGCGGGTCGGCCAGGATGGCATGGTCTCGACCGCGGCCGGAAAACCTGGTGAGCAGATCTACCGCAATGGCCGCGGCGCCTACGCGCGCTTTGGCACGCCGGAATCCATCGCGGTGGATTTCGAAGGAAACATGTTCATCACGGACCCGTATTCCAAGCGCATTCGCCGGCTCTCGCCCGAAGGATCGGTATTCTTGGTAGCCGGGAGCGGGCAAGATGGCGTGGTGGATGGTCCCGGCCCGCAAGCCCAGTTCCACAATCCTTCTTACCTCACCGTAGATCGGCTGGGTAACCTTTACGTGCTAGATCGCCTGCCTGATCAACCAGGAAAGCCTTATACCGAGGTGATTCGCAAGATCAGCAAGCGCTCCTCGTAACTGTTCACCAGGGTCGCTTTCTGGCTTTCGGCCTCTTACTTATCGGGAGCCAAGATCATTCCAGGCGCAGCTACCTGTCCCAGTGCCAGCTTCCCGCCACTTACCTGAAAGTGCGTGCCTTTTAGCAGGTCCTGCAGCTTGGTACCTTCAGCGAACTCTTTTGCTCCTACTGGTACGGTCAGCTCTTGCTTGCTTCCACTATTATTTATCACTACCATTACTCGATCTTTTCCGAACCAGCTCCGATGATAAACATAGAGCCCTTTGTCATTATGTCGCAATACGGTGTGGAGCCAGCCATCGCGCAGAGCCGGGTGACTTTTGCGAATCTTGATGAGCTGCTGGTAAAAGCGCCAGGTTTCTTGATCCCAACGTGAACGGTTCCAGTCGAAACAACGGCGATTATCCGGATCTTTTCCGCCAGTCATACCGATCTCATCCCCGTAGTATATTACCGGCGTACCCGGATAAGTCAGCTGAAGCAAGGCAGCAATACGTAGACGAGTGATATCTTCACTCGCATCGTAGCGAAAGCGCGGAGTGTCATGACTATCCAGTATGTTGAACATGACGTTGGTGGCAGATCCCGTATTCGCCCGCTGGCTAGCGAGCGCCGCATCGAAGGCGTCGACGCTCTTCTGGCGATTGGCGACAAATGCCAGGAGTTCGTTACGCAATAGATAGTTCATGGTGGCATCGAACTTATTACCTAACCAAGGCTTGGGATCATCCCAGATCTCACCCACCAAGTAAGCCTCTGGATTGATAGAACGAACTTTCTGCCGGAAAGCGCTCCAAAATGTGGGTAAAGTGATTTCGTTAGGGACATCGAGCCGCCAGCCATCAATCCCTTGCCGTGTCCAGAAGTCAACCACTTGGTCCAGAACGTAATTTGGCACGGCCGGATTGTTATAGTTTAGCTTTGGCAACTGCCCGAACCCCCACCAGCTGTCATAGTTAGGTTTAGGGTTACTGACTACCGGAAAGCCATGGAAGTTGTACCAGGTCCAGTAGCGGGAAGTCGGTCCCGAAGCCGACGCTTCCTGGAAGGCCCAGAAGGTATCACCCGAATGGTTAAAGACACCATCGAGTACTATTCGCATCTTGCGCCGATGCAGATCGGCTACCAGTGCCTGGAAGTCGGCCATGGTACCGAAGCTGGGATCGATGCGTAAATACTCCGAAGTATTGTACTTGTGATTAGAGGGCGACTCGAAGATCGGGTTAAGATACAGCGCTGTTACTCCGAGATCCTGCAGGTAATCGAGGTTCTGGCGGATGCCTTTGAGATCCCCGCCAAAGAAGTTGAAATAAGTGGGATTACCGCCCCAGGACTGGGTATCTGGCGGATCATTTTTGCGATCGCCATTAGCAAAGCGTTCCGGGAAAATCTGGTAAAAGACAGCATCTTTGGCCCATTCCGGCGGTTCCATCCAGCGCGCTTGCACCAGGAATTTATCCGGATTAGCTGACTGGCCAGTCACCGCCGCCGCAGTGCCGCAACCCGTTAACAGAAACAAATTACCTAGCAGAGCAACTTTGCTCAAAACAACTAGCTTCACAGCAATCCTCCGGGATCTCACCCTTGGAACCCTGGGGATAATTATTTTTATATTATCGCTAGTTTATATGATTTGCCTGCTATTAATATAGTGAAATATCCTTACTG
>JACQUT010000399.1 GCA_016267585.1 Cyanobacteria bacterium NC_groundwater_1444_Ag_S-0.65um_54_12 | reverse complement strand
TTGTACCATAGCATGAGAGCCCGCAATACCTCACCGAAGTTTCGTTTTGCCAATGCTAGTTTCCAAAGGAGCGCAGCAGTATCTTTGTTGCGCAAAAAGGAAGCGATTGCCTGGTGGTTTTCCCATAGCGCGCGCAGTTGTGACTCGGCACCAATATTTTCTAGCAATTCGACCCGGGCTTCATAGTCCATTACTACCCGATACCCGGCTTGCAGTATACGGAAGGTCCATTCTTTATCGACACAGCGTGGCAGTGTCTCATCAAAAGGCCATTTGATGACCAGATCTAAACGAAATGCTCCATTATCTTGACTGGGACCATATTCTGGCGTGAGCAGATAGTCGGCTAGCTCCAAATAGTAAGATGAACAGGGACCAGATAGCAGGTCTGGATTGTAATCTTTACCGCTTACCACCGCTACCTTCGCATCGAGAAAAGGGGATAGCAGGCGAAAGAGCCAACGATTATCGCGTAGTCTCGCTTCTGAAGCCAAAGTTACGAGGTAATGACCCCGGGCAGAGTGAGCTCCCAGATTCATTACCATCCCCGGCGCGGAATTGGCAGACACCAAAAGGTTCTTGATAGGCAGGTCACCAGGCAGCCAACGCGCATCTTCCCGGTGCACGGGAGAGATCACCAGAATTTCAATGTCCTTGACATTTTGTTCGAACAAACTCTCCAGTAATGGTGCGAGCGAGCGCTGATCGGGAACGGCGAGCAAAACAGTTGCCAGCGGTACCATCACTCTTCCTCCCCAGCTGAATGTTAGACGCATGAAGAGGCGAGCGTTAATGGCAAGTAATGCTAAAAAATATCATTACTCCAGGAGAGTAAAGAGAGCTAAAAACTCCTTTTACTCTCCTGGAGCGCCCAGGTGACCGAAGGGAAGGCTATACTGTCCCACGGAATGTCTTCGTAACGTACCATTGCTGCTTCCAGTGTCTCCTCGCCAGCCCGGAAGACTGGTGATAGCAGATGCGCTAGATAAAAGATGTGTACCTGACTGAGTTGCGGTACGCTGTAAATACCGATCAACTGATCAATTGCTACCGTAGCCACTGCTTCTTCGTAGGTTTCACGAATAGCCCCTGCTTCGGTTGTTTCCCCGAGTTCCAGGAAACCAGCAGGTACTGTCCAGTAACCGAGACGAGGTTCTATGCCGCGGCGGCAAAGCAAGACACCGTCTTTGCCAAGGCAAACCGTTCCTACGACCATTCGAGGATTAACATAATGGATGGTGTGGCAGTTATGGCAAACATGACGCGGCCGATTATCACCTGGCGGTACCTGCAGGCCGACATTAGCACCACATGTCGAGCAGTAATTCATTTGGAAATTAGCTCAAGCACACCGGACCAGTTTCTTGACAATCAAAGTCCGATCTTGCGCGCAATGACCAGGCGTTGAATCTGGGAAGTTCCTTCTCCTATCTCGCAAAGCTTGGCATCGCGCATCATGCGTTCTACCGGGAAATCTCGCACATAACCGTACCCCCCCAGAACTTGCACCGCATCGGTGGTAACCTTCATGGCCATTTCGCTGGCAAAGAGCTTGGCTTGTGCACCCGCCAAGGTGTGCTCTAGATTGGCATCTTTGAGACGCGCCGCATGATAGACCATCAGGCGGGCACCATGGATTTGCGTGCTCATTTCTGCCAGCATGTGAGCAATTGCTTGATGTTTACCGATAGGTCGACCGAACGCCGACCGAGCATTCGCATAAGCGAGGGCTTCCGCGAATGCTCCCTGGGCGATTCCCAATGCTAGTGCTCCGATAGAAATTCGTCCGCCATCGAGAGTTTTCATGGCTTGCTTGAATCCTGTGTTTTCCTCGCCCAGCCGCTGATCGGCCGGGACTCGAACGTTTCGCAGGATAATCTCGCAGGTGGGCGAACCGCGCATTCCCAGCTTCTTTTCATGCTTGCCGATAGCAAAGCCTTCACTGCTAGCAGGAACAATGAAGCTCGAGATGCCATTATTACCTTTGAGGCGATCCGTCATGGCCATCACGATGACCGCTTCGGAAAAGGGTGGATTGGTGATGAATTGCTTTACCCCGCTGAGAATGTATTCGTTTCCGTCGCGAAGCGCGACCGTATTTAGACAAGCGGCATCCGAGCCGGCTTGCGGTTCGGTAAGAGCCCAGGATCCTACAGATCTCCCGCTACAGAGGGCCGGAAGCCAGCGTTGTTTTTGTGCCGGGGTACCGAATAGCACGATAGGCGCGGTTCCCAGGGACACGTGAGCAGCATAAGACAGCGCGGTAGAACCACAAACCTTGGCTATTTCTTCAATCGCAATCACATAGCTGAGATAGTCGGCACCTCCGCCGCCATATTCCTCTGGCCACGGTAGACCCATGAGACCGAGTTCGCCCATTTTCTTGAATGTTTGGGAAGGATAGCTTTCTTTCTCGTCAATCTCGGCAGCCAGCGGCTTGATTTCTCGCTGGGCAAAATCGCGTACCAGCTCCTGAAGCGCTAGTTGTTGCTCCAAGAGTCCATAATGATTGTTGACAGAAGGGGGAATGATTGTGATCGTCATTGACAAAATCCTCTAACTTGTACAGCATACTTTAACCATGACCCGATTAGCTAGCCACGATGAACAAGTATTGATATCATATTATACTTCCTGGCACCGCTACGATCTTTGAGAGTATTTTTTTCACTATTTCGAGCCAGCAGAAGTT
>JACQUT010000398.1 GCA_016267585.1 Cyanobacteria bacterium NC_groundwater_1444_Ag_S-0.65um_54_12 | reverse complement strand
TATTCAGCTACTGGATATGCCAGATCCTAATGTGATGGTGGCGCGCGCGGTAAAACCCTATCCGTTAGAGGTAATAGTTCGGGGATTTTTGACAGGAAGTGCCTGGAAAGATTACCAAGAAGGAGTATTTAAACAGAAATACGGTTTCGAGTTGCCGGCTGGGCTTTCGCTCAATGCTCGTTTGCCGGTACCTGTCATCACGCCTACCCGCAAAGTTTCCACTGGGCATGATACGCCGCTTACCTTGAAAGAAGCCGAGCAGTCAGTAGGTGGCGCCGAGACCTGGTCAGAAATAGAACGAATAGCTCTGCAGCTCTTTGAGCAGGGGTCGGGGTTGGCGCAGAGCCGAGGATTACTTTTGGCAGACACCAAGTACGAGTTTGGCCAGCATGCCGATCGCCTGATGTTGATTGATGAAGTTCATACCCCCGATTCTAGCCGTTACTGGTATACCGCAAGTTATGCCGAGAATCCCAGGCAACCCCACCAGTTAAGCAAAGAGTTCTTACGTGATTACCTGAGATCTCAAGGATTTTCTGGCGAGGGACCGCTGCCGCGCCTTCCTGATGCACTACGCCTGACATTGGCTGGCCGCTACTTGACGGTATACCAGCAGCTTACTGGCGAACAGCTCGATCGCTCCTTGGCAACACCGCTGGGCCTGGCAGAGCGTATCTGGCGGAATCTCAAGCGTGCTGGATACCTTAAAGGGACAATGGTATTTATTTTGTCCGGTAGCCCTGCCGATCGCGAAATAGCACGCCGCGTTGCTGAACGCTTGACGATTTTCGATATTCCTTCGCAGGAGGTGGTCGTATCGGCTCACAAAGTACCGGATAAGCTTTTTAAGCTGCTAGCGCAACTCAATAGTAGTGTACAACCTTTAATTCTGATCACTATTGCCGGACGCTCTAACGGTTTATCAGGTGCTTGCGCCGCAAACAGCGTCCACCCCGTGATTGCTTTACCTAATTTCGCCGATAAAGTTGATTACTTGGTGAATATCCATTCTTCATTGCAGTTACCGAGCGAGACACCGGCCATGACGGTCATAGATCCGGATAATGCCGCACTTGCAGCGGTGCGTATGCTCTCATTGACCGATAATTCTTTGCAGGCCCGGCTAGGCGCTCATATTTCCCGGATACGGGCAACGTTTGGTTTGTAATGTCCATAGTAAAAGATGAAATGGCAAGCGCAGCAAAAAATATCGATTTTGATGAGAAGTCAAGAGAAATTTCCGCATTGCAAGCTATTTCTCCGATAGATGGACGATATTCTGCTCTAACAAGGCCAATTTGTGATTATTTTAGCGAATATGCCCTAATTTATCATAGACTTGAAGTAGAAATCGAGTATTTTTTGGCATTACTTGCTGAAATCGGTATCAGTTTAAATGATAACGAAATCGATTTTGTTAGAGGCATAAAGCGCCAAGGTAATTTACAAATCGCACTAAAAGTAAAACAACAAGAGGCAAGCACTGCGCATGATGTGAAAGCCCTCGAATATGTCCTCAAGGAGCATGTTGCTGGTTCAAGCTTGGCCGTTCATGTCGAAAAGATACATTTAGGTCTCACTAGTGAGGACATAAACAACCTCGCTTATTCGCTCATGCAACAACGTGCCTTGCGATCGGTAATCTGGCCCGCATTGCACCAGCTACTTCTCGGGTTAAGTGGTCTGGTCAAGGCAGAACGCGCTACGCCGATGCTGGCCCGTACTCATGGGCAACCTGCGACTCCGACGACGCTTGGCAAGGAGCTAGGAGTATTTCTGTACCGTTTGACGAGCGAATGCCATGAGCTTCTGCAGCAACGCTTCCGCGGAAAACTTAGCGGTGCTACTGGAACCTATGCTGCGCTCCAGGTGAGCTATCCGACCCATGA
Source organism: Cyanobacteria bacterium NC_groundwater_1444_Ag_S-0.65um_54_12 (assembly GCA_016267585.1). Classification (GTDB taxonomy): domain Bacteria; phylum Cyanobacteriota; class Sericytochromatia; order S15B-MN24; family VGJW01; genus JACQUT01. Next base: position 901 of record JACQUT010000398.1, on the reverse strand, counting down.
TTGGTGCAATTTTGCCAAGAAATTTGTCGAACAGTTAGGGCTGACACATAATCCTATCACCACGCAAATTGAACCACATGATGGATTTGCGGCATTGTGCGATTGCTTGCGCCACCTGTCCAATATACTGTTAAATTTCTGCCAGGATATTTGGTGGTATATTTCCTTGGGATATTTCCGGCAGGTAGCGAGATCGGGCGAAGTTGGCAGTTCTACCATGCCACACAAGGTCAATCCCATAGACTTTGAAAACGCTGAAGGGAATCTAGGTATTGCCAGTGCGCTTTTGACGCATTTTTCCGATAAACTTACACGTTCACGTTTGCAGCGCGATCTTTCGGATAGTACGGTATTACGGAATGTAGGGGTGGCTTTTGCCCACTTGCTGGTAGCCATCAGAGGGTTAGAACGTGGTTTACGCAAGCTAGAAGTTGATCGCAAGGCGTTGGAGTCTGACTTGTCGGCGCATCCGGAGGTCTTGGCAGAGGCTTATCAGACAGTATTGCGAGCGTCCGGTAGTCAAGCTCCTTACGAGCGGTTACTGGCTTTGACGCGTGGAAGACAGGTATCATTGGCTGAATTGCGATCGTGGGTCCGATCGCTCGATTTGACGGTAGATAAAGAAACACTATTGCTAGAATTGACACCAGATCGTTATGTAGGCTTGGCGGCAGAGATGGCTGATGTTGCACTGGCGGCGGCGAACTCTCTACTGGTGCGCCATGGAGGAACTCAATGAACATTTTGCTGCTGGGATCCGGTGGACGTGAGCATGCTTTAGCATGGGCGCTAGCGCGCGAGCTCGATCCCGAACGCGATAACTTGTTGGTAGCGCCGGGGAATGCCGGGACGTTGGCAGTAGCGGAAAATATTCAGTTAGACGCTACGGATGGCAGACAAG
>JACQUT010000395.1 GCA_016267585.1 Cyanobacteria bacterium NC_groundwater_1444_Ag_S-0.65um_54_12 | reverse complement strand
CCGACCGGTAACCTTGGGCAAGATGCGCACTTCGGCTTCCGGGGTAACCGACCCTACCAGCTCTAGCTTACGACCAAGGTGCGACAATCGTGCTCGCACTATTTGCACTGCTACCGGTTGCTGCTCGGCAGGCTGCAACTTTTGCGCTTTGGCAGCGCTGCGATCTGCGGAACGCTGCGGCTTTGCCTTGGATTCGCCTTTCGCGCAACCAGCTGCGAGTAGAACCATGACTAGCCACCACAAACTGGCACGCCGTAGCCGCATGGCGCCGCATGGTTTCTTGGTCGATACACTTCGTGCTGGCTTCATCACGCCTTACTCTCGATTACGCTTGCTTTGTCCCAGCAATGACCCGGGCTCGACACCCAAGGCTTGTGTCAAGCGAATTTCCGCCAACTGGGCATCAAACTGGGCATTGATCAGATTACCTTCCGCCTGTGTCAACATGCTCTGGGCATCGATTACCTCGTAGCTAGTGCCAGCGCCTGCCTTGAAACGGATCTGGGCCAACCGAAACGCCTCTTTAGCGGCTGACAGTCCCTCACGGGCCACCCCGATTCGCTCTTGAGCTTCAGCGCGCTCCCCGAGCGCCTTCTGTATCTCCAGTTCGAAGTTAAGCCTCAAGCCATCTCGCAGTGCTCGATCCGCTGCCAGATCGCTGTGTGCCTGCTGTACTTTGGCATTGACCTTGCCAGCGTCGAAAATCGGCCAATTGGCTTGAATCCCTACAAAGGAGTAACGTGAGCCACCGCTCCCTTGCCAGGAGAGCTGGCCAATGGCGCTCGCCACCGGCCAGCTAGCACGGTCTTGGAGCACTATAATTTCCTGGTCCAGGGCGATCTTGAGCTCCAATTGCTGTAATTCGCTGCGCTTGGCAATAGCAGCTGCCAGATCGTGTGGTAATTCTACTTCTGCTGCAGCGATAGTTGGTGGCTTGAGCTTGGCTTCTACCGTTCGTCCCAGCAAGACACCCAATGCAATCCGAGCTAGCTCGGTGGCATTTTTAGCACGCAATGCTTGCTGACGGGCATTTGCCAGGGCGGCAGTCGCCTGAAGCTTGTCTAGAAGCGTACCAGTGCCGGTTTGGAGCCGGAGTTCGGCCACTGTCAGGTACGAACGGGCCTGCCATACCGATTGACTGGCGACTTCTTGCAGTGCTTCGGAGCGCAGCAGGGCCAAGAAGGCGCCAGCAGTTTCAAAAGCAACTTTGTGACGATTAGCAGTTATGTCAAGCTGACTCGAACGCTCGGATAGCTCGGCAATCTCCAAGCTGCTCTTGGTACGAAAGCCGTCGAAGATAATTTGATTGAGCGCCAGTGAATTCTGTAGCTGATGAAACGCGGTCGGAGTAGTCAGCTGGGCATTGTTAGCAACCAGTCCGCTCAATCCGCCGCCCAAACCACCCGATGCACCGATCGAGCCACCAGCGGGCAAGCCAGCAATTCCGCCGCCTGGTGCCGATCCACCGGTTCCCGGGAATCCACCAGCTCCACCCAAAGTTCCTGACGAATTGCCAGCACCTGATAGATCGCTGCGCGACAGGCTAGAGCTGATGTTAACTTGCGGGAAGACGCTACTCCAGACTTCGGCTGTCTTGCCGCGGATACCAGCAAGCCGTGCCTGGGCAGCCTTCACTTGTGGAGACACGGCGATTGCCTGCTCCATGGCTTCTGACAGGCTAAGAGCGGGTTCACTGATACCGCCAGCCAATGCCTTGCCGCCAGCAAGCAGCAGGCAGAAAATCAAGATGGCCAGCAGCCTGTCATGGCGGCGCGTGGTTGACTTTACCCACTCTCCCCCGGCGCTGCGCGCCGCAGGGATCCCCTCGGTAGGCGAGGCCGATCCAGCGCTGCTATCAGTCCTCATCTGGCAACTCGCTGCGGCCGGTAAAGCAAACTCAGGGCAAAGGTGCTGCTGAAATCCCGGAAGGACTGATCACGCTTGGCTGGCAGATCAACTGTTCCCAGCCAGCTAGCTAGCGTGATTGCTAACTCGCCATCGAGGCCAGGTAAAAAGCTATAGCGCAACGCAGCATGTGCCTCTAATAAAGTGAGCGAATGGTCGCGCAACGCATAAGGAGCTTTATCGAGTCGAGCGCTCACCAACGGGAAAAAACCGAATCGCGATTGCAATTCCATCCGTTCGAAAAAGGAAACGCCTGCTGGCAACTCGATCCCTATGCCACGGCGATAATGGGTGAAGTCTAGCGGAGTGCCGGTGTACGGTATGCCGCCACTATTCGGTGTGATTTCTTGGCCAAGCAGCGCCAAGCCAGGTGCTATTTCCCAGTTATTCCCGCTCCAGATTCGTCCAGCACGCAAGCGTACTTCGTTGATTTCGGGCGACAAGGCGGGATTGTAATTAGCGGGGAGACCACTTACTGCAACCGGAGCTTTCATGCGCCAAAAGGAACCGCCCAGTAGCCAGCGCTCTGAGCGAAACTGTCCGGCTACTCCCATTTCATTATCAGCGGTGCCTTCCACTTTGGCAGTGCCGAGTAGAATGGCTTGGTTACGCCAGTGGTATCCCAGGGAAACCTGGGTATCAAAAATTCGTGATTCTGTCGCTGGCAGGACAGGCATTACTTCTGCGTACTCGGGAACATAGGCGAGCATGGGTGGGTTTTCCTCAAGGCACAAAGCTTACGGTGGCGGTAAAGGTCCTGACAACGCGTCGATCCAGCTGTAAGGCATACGTGACCGTACCGTCCGAACGCGGCAAGATGGCGCCCAGGTTATTGACCGAGGCAGCCCAAACGGCTAATGGGATGAACCGCCCCAGCGTGTCTTGATAACCGGAAGCTGGCACCATGGGGTAGGCAGTACCCTCCGCCACCAGGGCGATCACCGAAGCTGAGGCTACTTCTGCTGGCAGAGAGCCGGTCTCCAAGAAAAGTGTTGCTGGCTGTGGTGGTATGGGTGGGCGCAACCTGGCCTTGAGTACCTGGGTAGAGCTGGCGGATTCCGGATCAGTCGTGGCTATTAGCATGCGCGTCGAATCGCATGCTATCAACACCCAGGCTAGCCAAGGAACAAACCATAATTTCCAGGCGGCGAACAAATTTTCTTTACTCCCAACCTATTAAAGCAAAGTGCTAAAAAAAGCGCTGGCAAACCTTACCACTTTGTAGCAAGGCCATCAATACCTTCCAAACCCCTCCTATCTTCCCCATTGGAAGAGAGGCTTGGCTCGCTCGTTACGGTTTGTTTCGCCGGCTGGTATCTTGCGCCCGGTCTGGTCCAAACTGTTCAATTCATCCGCATCTTTGAACTCCAGCGGGAGTGGTGCCGGGGTGGGAACGTGCTGAGCACTGCGTTCGGAACTGAACAGCATGATGCCGAAGAAGGTGGCTACCGACAAGAAGGCGGCTACCAGCAATGCATGAAAGATTCCCTTTAGCTCTTCTTCATTCATAGAAACATAGCTTGTTAGCCAAACTACTACCTCATTGCCGATTGTTGCCGCTCACTGGAACGGAGGTAGTCTTGCACCCCGGCCAAGATGGCAGCGGCAGCGCGGCGCTG
>JACQUT010000394.1 GCA_016267585.1 Cyanobacteria bacterium NC_groundwater_1444_Ag_S-0.65um_54_12 | reverse complement strand
GCCACGACATGTCCGGCGAGCTGCAAGCTGAACTGACCATAGGCTCCCGATCGCCAGCTAGTGCCGGTTGCCAAGGGACGCCAAGCACCCACGAATTCTGCCGAAAGTTTGCTGTGAATTTGCGGCGTGATATCCCAGGCTAGCAACGCATCTCCACCAATCAAGCCTGTCACCTGGTTGGTTACCGTGGAAGTGCCCAGCTGAATCGCTAATCCTATCGGCCAGGCAAAAGACCAAGCGGATCGCAACAAACCGAGCTGTCCCCCAGCAAAGAAAGGATGGCTACCATCTGCTAAACCCAGTATGCCAGTGAAATCTCCACCATTCATGATGATCTGTCCCCCGGGAACCATGAGGGCCCCACCAAGCAGCGTCTCGATCACCAGTGGCAAGCTGGCCAAGCTGCTGTCTTCACTGACAGTGACATTAGCTAACCCGAGCGGCGCCCGGAAACGGCCCAGGCGCACTTGCCAGTTTTGCTCCCCCACTTCGACAAATGCGGTTTGCAAAACTAGCTGCTCGCGGACTAGCGCCAGCTCGGTCTCTAGCAGCGTGATCCCTGCTACTGGGCGATCGCTGCGCAAGAACAGCTTCCCGGTAATTCTGGTGGGGATAGGCGACTGGCTCAGCAAACTTCCCGTGATTTCGGCGTGCGCGGCGGGAATGATGCAAATTATTGCCAGAGCGCAGAGCAGCAATCCCGGTAAGCTCTTATGGCTAGAGCGGCGCAGGGTAGACCTCGCCCACAGCGGGGACCGCTTCGACGCGAAGCGCTGGGGGAGCGTGGGCGAGATCATTGGAATCAAGATTTCTGACAGCCTACTGTCACACCATGGCGGTCGCGCGCGCAGTCGCCATGAATCTTCTGGCTACATCATGCCAATTAACGAGACCCCACCAGGCTGCCACGTAGTCAGCACGGCGATTCTGATACTTCAAGTAATATGCATGCTCCCAGGCATCGCAAATTAATAGCGGTGTTGCACCGGTCATGAAGCTATTTTGATGGTTCATCAGCGCCAGGGTGATCAGCCTGCCCTGCATGGGCTCCCATGCCAGCAAACCCCAGCCAGAACCTTCCACACTCACGGTAGCCTGGGTGAATTCAATTTTGCAGGCCTCGAAACTACCGAAATCCCGCTGGATTCGCGCGGCGAGATCGCCGGTAGGTTCCCGGCCAGCATCAGGCCCCATATTTTGCCAATAGAGCGCGTGGTTCACATGACCGGCACCATTGAAAGCCACCAGACGCTCGTAGTGCTGAACCAGAGCCGTGTCATTATCCGATCGCGCTCTTTCTAGCTTTTCCAACGCAGCGTTCAAGCCGGCAACATAGGCAGCATGGTGCTTGTCGTGGTGAATTCGCACCGTCTGCTCATCGATATAGGGATCGAGAGCACTGTAGTCATAAGGAAGTGATGGAAGTTCGTACACCATGGCATTCTCCGTTTCTTGTGATATATCTGGCCCCACGCAACGGCAATTGCCGTTACATTTTGTAATTTTAGCACTTATTTCTTCAATAAGAAGAATACCAGAGCGAGATCGGATAACATAGAACCATGGAGCTTTGTCGACCGCCCCTGGAAAGCTGGTTCAATAAACACCAGCCGGGCAGCAAATTCGACCTTGGCGGAACGATGATTCCAGCGCCGCTAGCGTTACTACAGGCCATTTTTCAGCGTGATATGCTAGAGGTTAGTTATTCGCCCACTACCGGTTCGGCTGACTTGCGGTTGCTGCTGGCAGAAGTAGAAGTGCTGGAACCAGAGGATCTGTTCCTCACTTGCGGAGCGACAGCGGCAAATACCGCAGCTCTCCTGGCAGCGCTGCGTCCTGGTGGCGCGGTAGTATTGCAGGATCCCATCTACTACCAATTCGAACCCTGGCTGCTAGCACATGGTATAGAGATCCGGCATTGGCGACTGCCGAACGAAAGCGCTTGCCATTTTCCGCCAGCGGTAGGGGTCACGGTATCAGACGAACCACCAATAGATCCCAGGACTTGCTTGGTCATACTGAACTCTCCGCATAATCCGACCGGACGAGTGCTATCCTTGGAGCCGATAGTTCATATGATCGAGTCACTGCCTGATGCTTATCTATTGGTTGACGAAGTTTACCGTGGCGTCTCGCCAGATGGCCTGGCCACCGCTGCCTTGTTGTCGAAGCGAGTCGTCGTGACCAACTCTTTTGCCAAACGTTGGGGCATGCCTGGCTTACGACTCGGTTGGCTCGCCTGCCGGGATCATGTTTTCCTGGAGCGCGCCTTGGCTTGGCACGAGCACCTGGCTCACAGCCCGCCGCGCACTAGCGAGCGAATGGTCGTGGCACTCTGGCCAGAGTTGCAGGTCCAATTGAAAGAAAGCCAACGCATTGCAGCTCGTAACGCTGCTCTTTTCTCCGGTTGGTTAGTACAGGTACACGGGCACTGCCGGGGGCGATTACCCCGAGCTGGGGTAACGACCTTGTTGCACTGGCCAGGCCTTGCTAGACATGACGATGTGGCACTGGCTTTGCACTTGCGGCGCCAAAGTGGTCTGTTCGTGGTACCCGGAACTTTCCTCGGCTTTCCTGGCACCATTCGCATCGGTTTTGGACAGCGCGATCCTGCCGAATTGCTGGCAGCCCTGGCAATCTTGGAAACCAGGGTCCCGGTAGGTACTAGTTGATGATTCACGGTATCGGAGTGGACCTGGTAAAGATTCCCCGCATCAGGCGCCTGCTCGAACGCTATGGGGTTACCTTCTTGCAACGCGTCTACACCGCAACCGAGCGTTCTTACAGTCTGTCCCAGCACGATCCAGCCAGCTCGCTAGCTGCCCGTTTCGCTGCCAAGGAAGCTGCGCTGAAAGCCCTCGGCACAGGCTGGGTACCTGGCATGAGCTGGCAAGATTTTGAAGTACAGCGCCAGGCCAAGGGCGCCCCACTGCTTTTGTTACACGGCATAGCCAAGGAAACAGCTTGCCACGCCAAGATTACTAACGCACATTTAACTATATCGCATGAACTAGATCTGGCGATCGCTTACGTCATTCTGGAGCGCTGTGCTACAAATGGGTCTAGCGACGAAGATAGCGCGGACGCTGCGTTCTGACGACGGTGCAGGGCAATATGGCAAAGGTATTTTGCTCGGTTCGATCGTGACTGACGCTGTCGAATATCAGGAAACGCAACCAAGCAATCAAGCGATCCTGGGCCCGGCTCCGACCGCCGGAGGCAAGACGTATCTTCATGAGTTATCCACCTGATCTTTAAT
>JACQUT010000396.1 GCA_016267585.1 Cyanobacteria bacterium NC_groundwater_1444_Ag_S-0.65um_54_12 | reverse complement strand
GCCATGGGCCACGGGCAGCGCACTGGAACAAAGCGAAGTTCCCTACGAGCCTTGGGCACAGCTACTCCGGCAACTCTTGCCAACTATACACTTGACCATACCCGAGGTGCTCGATACCCACTTGCCTATTTTGTCAACCTTGTTGCCAGAGCTCGGTGGTGGTGCCCCCTATCTCGAGCCGGCACAAGAGGCGATTCGACTGCAGGCTGTCATCGCCGAGCTTTTATACACCTTTGCTGCGACCAACGGCTTGGTGCTCTTTCTGGAAGATCTCCAATGGCTAGATGCGCGCAGTAAAGAGCTCTTGGCTTATGTACTGCGCAATGCCAATGGACATGCCATTCTAGTGGTGGGCACGTTCCGCGGTGATCCGGCTAAAGAGCCCTATGCCGATTTGCTGGAAATTATTTCGCTGGGCGGTTTGACCACCGCCGAAACCGGAATGCTGATTGCTTCAACCTTGGGCGAGGCATTGATCTCGGAGCGCTTCATAGCTGCTACGACACGCATAACTGCTGGCAATCCGCTATTCGTAGCTGGATTACTGCGTCATCTGGTCGCCGGTGGTCAGCTACACCAAGAGGGCACACACTGGATAGCTGATCTCGAGCTGGTTGCCGAAGATCTGCCAGCTGATTTGCGAGAGTTATTAATCGATCGATTTTCCCGACTTACTGCTAACGCCCGGGAACTTGCGGTGCTATTTGCCGTATCAGGGCGTGCCATCACGCTCGAGGTGCTTCATACCGCTTGGCGAGGAACCGGAGATGCCTTCTTTGCTGCATTGGAAGAGCTACGCTTGGCCGATCTGATCTCTGCCAATCAGAATGTCTGGGGCCTCAATCATCCGGCTGCCCGGGAAGCTTGGTATGCTTCGTTACCCGAAGCGCAACTCCAAAAATTGCATGGTCGAATTGCCAAAGCGCTAGAATGCTGTTTTTCTGATCCTGATCCTGATCAAATCTTGACTTTGGCGCACCATTACCTGGAATCCGACATTTCGCAAGGAGCCATGCCATATTGCTTACCAGCCGGGCAGCGCGCAGCGGAATTATTTGCTAATGAACAAGCGCGCCACATTCTGACTCGCGGGCTGCAACTAGTTGAACGAAATGAGAGTACGGCCAGCACCGAGCAATTTGCGATGCTGATAATTCTGGGTGATGTCTGCAGAATAGCTGGCGATATCTCGGCTGCCAGTGCGGCCTTCATGAAAGCTGGCAAGCTGGCCGCCGCCAGTGGGGATGAGGTAGCGCAGGCACGTGTCGCCATTGGTATGGGCAAGACTTTGCAGCTAAGCGGTGATCTGCCGTCGGCGGTATGCCAGCTCGAGCAGGCCTGTGAACTCCTGAAAGGCCGCGCTGAAACATTACAACATTGTCGAGCATTGACTACCTTGGGACGCATCGCCTTTTTTAGCCAAGATCTCGAGACCGCCACTCGGCATTATGAGGCAGCGCTAGAGCTGGCTCATAATGCCGAACTCAAAGCCCCCTTCGCCGAGGCTTTGGCTTTTCTGGGCTATGCTGGCGTTGTTGCCAAGCCAGAACGCTTGGCGGAAGGATTGGGCCAGCTCCAAGATTCTTTGGCAATTCGCGAAGAAATCGGCGATCGTATCGGGGCAAATGATACTTATATGTTGTTGGGTAATGCTTACCTGGCAATCGGCCAATATTCGCAGGCGCATGATTGTTTCTGGCAGTGTCAGCAACTTTCTGCCATGACCGGGCACAAGGACGAAGAGGTTTTCGCTTACCTCAACTTGGCGGTGGTCGCCCTGGAACGGGGAGATTATGAGGCTGCCAAGGATTTCGGTCTTCTGGCGGCCAGTGGCAGTGAAGCCACCACGGATCGTTTCACTGCGGCAATTGCCGAGGGCATATGTGGTATTGCCCAGTGTCACCTTGGCAAGCTGTCAGAGGCGATCGCCCATTTTGCCGCCGCCCAGCAGCGGGCATCTGCCATCGAACACCGTTATCTAGAAGTTTTGCTAGGTACTTATCACGCCGAATTCTTGTTACTGCTGGGGCTGACCGAAAGCGCGCTGGAAACCGCGCATGCTAGCTGTGAGCTAGCCGAGGTGGCAGGTAACGATGAACTGGTGCCACCGCTACTTGCCCTGCAGGCGTTGGCGCAATTCGGTCTAGAACGTTACGAAGCAGCTACTACCTTGCTGCAGATGGCCCACCGCCAGGCTACTGCTTCTTCGTCTAGCGGAGCGCTGACCAAGGTATTACGTGGCTTGGCCATTCTGGCAATAGCTGATCAGCAGTACGAACTCGCCAAAGAACACGCCATTACCGGACTACGACTGGCCCAGGAGATAGGTGCGCAATATCTGGCGGGCGAATTCAACCTGCTGCTGGGCGAAGCCTGCGGTGGCTTGGGTCAGAACGGGCAAGCATTGCTGGCTTTCCGAGCTGCTCAATTGATCGCGGTGCAAAAGGGTACCCCCGATCTTCTGATAAGGGTTCATTGCGGACTGGCCAGAGCTGATACGCCAGGAGCCAATTACCAAGTGGCGATAGCTCGTCAGCAACTCGCGCTGCTATTGGCAGATCTGCCAGAGAATTATCGCGCGGCGTACCAGCTACGTTGGCAAAAAGCGCTCCGGGGCCTGGATCAAATGTTCGATTTTACGCAAAATTCTTCTTTGGAAGCCAGGATTTTGCGCTTACAACATCTCATCGATTTTTCTCTCATCGTAAATGGCCTACACCAGCTTTCTGAAGTAATGGATAAAGCTATTGATCTGATCTTGACCATTACCGGCGCGGAACGCGGATTCCTGCTTTTGTTCGAAAGTGGAGTCTTGCGTTGCCAGGTCTACCGCAATCTCTATCCAGAGGGGCGCACGGCTAGCGATTACCAGATTTCACGTTCGATTGCCGAGGAAGTATTGCGTACGGCACAACCACTTTGTCTGACCGATGCCATGGCAGACGATCGTTTCAAACACAATGAAAGCATCCAGCTGCTCGCTGGACAGTGTCGGGGCTGCAATGAAGACCACCTCGTAAGTTCTCACAAATGTCTCTCCTTTACTG
>JACQUT010000021.1 GCA_016267585.1 Cyanobacteria bacterium NC_groundwater_1444_Ag_S-0.65um_54_12 | reverse complement strand
TTGTTGACCCAGCCATCGATTTTGCCTTCGTCTTCACTAAAATGCCTTACGGCAGCGGCAATGGCGTCAGGATCTCGCACGTCAAAGGGCAGAAGGCGGAAGTGTTCCGGGTCTTCTTCCGACAAAGCGCGTGCTCCAGCCTCGGAAGTAAGATAGTTGACTCCAACAATGGCTCCATTACGTGCGCAAGCCCGGGCAATTGCCGCACCGACCCCGCGTCCAGCTCCCGTCACTACGACTCGCTTACCTTCAAGCATTGATCGCCTTCATCAGTAGTGAGGCGTTCATTCCACCAAAGCCAAAGGAATTGGAGAGTACATACTGTTGTCGGTGCAAACGTCCTGCCAAGGGTACATAGTCGAGATCGCAGTCGGGATCCGGATCTTCCAGGTTTATCGTGGGATGCACCCACCCCTCTTGCATACAGCGAATGGCAGTTATGGCCTCGACCGCTCCAGCTGCGGAAATCAGGTGTCCGATCATGGATTTGGTAGCGCATATCGGCACCTGATAAGCATGCTTACCTAGCAAGCGCTTTATGGCCAAAGTCTCTATCGGATCGTTTTTTGGCGTAGCGGTGCCGTGTGCGTTGATGCAATCTACCTCCGCGGCATTGACCCCGGCAGCTTCCAGAGCTCGCCACATTGCCAAGAAAGCACCTTGCCCTTCGGGATGTGGCTCGCTAATTCCATAGGCGTCCAATGCACTTCCGTATCCCACTATTTCGGCATGCACTGTCGCTCCGCGTTCGTTAGCCAGCTCTAAGGGCTCCAAGAGCAGCATACCAGCTCCTTCCCCGAGCACGAAACCACTGCGCTGGCGATCGAAGGGTCGCGAGGCGCGTTCCGGTTCAACGTTGGCCGTTGTCATGGCCTGAATCCTGCAAAACCCAGCTACGCCTAACGGGTTAATCATCGAATCGCTGCCACCAGCTAGTAGCCAGTTTCGCTGACCGGACGCGATCAAACGAAAGGCCGTTCCGATAGCATCAGTGCCTGCCGCACAGGCAGAAACATGAACATGCGGCGGTTCGGATAAATTGAACTGCCGCGAAAGGAGGTGTGCGCAGAGGTCTGAGGGTGTCTGTACGAAACTCATACGCTCTGATCTTGATTCCGGAATGCGTCCGCCCGATTGCAGGTAAGCGAGCATATCGGGCATGGAAAAGAGCTCCAAACCAAGGCCTAAGCTGAGCCCCCCGGTGCCAGACGGCGTAGTACCGCAGGCAGTGGCAGCTAGATAGGCTTGCCTGGCTGCTTCTAGTGCAAAGCTGATCTTGCGATCTCTGCGAATCGGGCCGTCCCATTTGACTTCCATGGCAATCCGCGTAGGCAATGACGCCGGATCGAAGAGCGTAATGGGCCCTGCTCCAGAACGGCCAGCGCGCAAGCCCTCCCAAAATGCCTCCACCGAGTTGCCAATCGGCGATATCACCCCCATGCCGGTAACTGCCACTCGGCAGCGTTGTCGATTATTCACGCCATCTCCCAGGTACTTGACGCTACTATCCCATCTGGTGCCTGCAATACATGACGAAAAGTACCACTGGCATGATAATTCAAGGCCACGGGCAACAAACATGGACCCCACTCGCCTTCGGGGATTTCCTCGTCAGCGCAGCGTTCCAACAAGGACGGCGGGCTCTCGGCATCGGGATCGTGGGGAAGATAACGCAGGGATAACGCTCGCAGTTTACCTTTTATTTTGGCCGAACGCGCTCTAGCATGCGATTCCTGCTCTAAAATCAAGCAACCAGAGGCATCGCGCAGTAACTGCGCTTCCACCGTACTCGCAATCCGTCTGAAATGATGTTCGACCAGAAAATTTCGCTGATGCGCTACCGCACCCACGACGGCGATGTCTGCTTCGCCGCATGCCAAGGACTCACAAGCCCGGTGCAGAGCCATGTAATACTGTCCCGGGCCCGGATAAGTGACAAAGTAGGGACCCCGGATGTCAAAGTTCATGGAAATGTGGAAGGCAGGCATATTCGGAAGACAGCGAAAGGTCAACAGTGGATTGATCTTGTGGTAGGCAACGGTGGAAAACTGTCGCATAGAGAAATTACCATTGTCTGTCGCATTTTCACAGATCAGTTCAATATCGGTCTTCTCGAAAGGAATATAGCCAATCGCCATGAACAGGCCGGCTCGTTCGCCCAGTGTTCGTTCCATTAGCCCGGCGGATTGCAGGGCATTCGCCGTGGCTATCACCGCCAGTTCGTCCTGTGGCCCCATGAACTTGCGGTTCTTACGGTCCACAAGATACGGACGCGAATCACACGGGATTCCCTCTGCGATTCCCAGTCCTGTCAAAACTACCGGATCGCCGGTCGTGTCTGGAGATCTTTGGTCCATAGCGAATAAAGATACCTACGTTGCTCGTGAACGCGTTCCGAATCAATCTCTTTCAGTACGAAAGTCAGCTGGGCTCGCATCACCCGTCTGCCTTCTACTTGTGCCTCGGCACGTACCTGGACAGCAGAACCCAGCTTTGATCCCAGGGCCACGTACAAATCGATTCTATCACCCGGGCCACAGGTTCCATTGAATTTAGCCTGTTGAATCTGCGCCAGCAAGGCACGCTGTGGCAAGACATCCAGCTGATTGAACGTCATCTCTATCAGGAAGCCCGCTAGCTGCGCTGCTGCCTCCACGATCAAAGCTCCTGGCATGACCGGATAGTCCGGGAAATGGTCATGCAGGATTTCGTCCGAAAGCGTGACGTTCTTGACGCCTCGTACCCACTGGCCCACTGCCAGTTCAGTTACTCGATCAACTAAAAAATACCGCATGTAGCAGCTACTCTAGCATCTCCTTTCGCTGCTAGCTTCCTGTACCCATTAGAAATTAGCTTTTAGCATCATACACGAACATTTACTTGAACGATAACCGTTCACCGTTCAGGTAGCCAGGCCTCCCGAACGCCATAACTCATAAGTAACTGCTCACCAGGAGATGATTTCTGAGCGCGCCCGGCAGGCCCGGGTCGCAGCGTACTGTTGCGTACGTGAGGCACGGGGCCGAGGACGAAAGCCAGAAAGCAACC
>JACQUT010000406.1 GCA_016267585.1 Cyanobacteria bacterium NC_groundwater_1444_Ag_S-0.65um_54_12 | reverse complement strand
GTTCTACCCAGGCGTCCACCCGCCAGCACGCTTACCGAGCCGTCGGTACGGATAGTCATGATAGCGAGTGCGGCGTTATCAGCCACGAAGACCGTACCATCGGCTGCCCGGGCGATGCCGACCGGGCCTTGCAATGCACCGGCGGTGCTGTTGCTAGCCCAGGTCATGACGACTGCCTCTCGATCGTCAGCGCGTCGTATCGTAGCACTGTCCAAAAAACTCTTGGTAACTGTCGAGCCTGGGGCGGCTACGTGCTCGTCTTGCACTGTTGCCTTTTTGGTCAGCACGCCACTAGCGATCTTGTTTCGCGGCTGCACTGGCAGTAGCCAGCAACCGCCAAGCAAATACCCTATTGCGGTTGCTAGCAGTAAAAGTGCTGCGCTACGCAGTAATGCTAGCCGAAGATCGAACATCATGCTGCTATCAGCATGAACTGGCAAAATGCTGATTACTTGGCTGAGTAATTACCGGGGTAATAATTCATGAAACAGCTTTTTTCAGGGAGTTGCCAGATTTTTTAGCAGATCCATTATGCGAGCGCGCTCGGTCACGTCGCTGGCCAGTTCCAGAGCTTTTCGCCATTCTTTGTCAGCCTGCTCGCGTTGCCCCACCGACTGATATGCGATACCCAGGTTGACATGAGCGCCAACGTGGCGAGGGTCAGTGTTCAGAGCTTTGCGATAGGTAGCGATCGCCGCCTGCGGTTGTTTCTGATAGTAAAGAACGGTCCCGTAATCAACTAACACGTTCGGATTGGCTGGATCGCGCGCCAGCACATGTTGATACGCTTTGGCCGCTGCCTGGTAACGGCCGTTATCGAAATAGCGGTTGCCTTGCGCAATGATGGCCGGCAGATCGCGAGGGCGATCGCGCAAGAGCTGCTCTAGCTCGGCAGTGCCATTAGAGAGTGCTTGACCAGCTGTGATCGGTTGCTGTTCGATGGCCGGTAGCAGAGTAATCAGGGAAGTCACACCAAAAGCCAGCACCAAGATTCCGACTACGGCAAACGAGAAACGGCGTTGCCGACTGCGGGCTTTGGCGATCGCTCCTGCCAGTTCACCTGCGGCTTGGTTGGCGGCAACCCGTGGTTTTTCGATTTTTAATTTTTGCGGCATCGTACCCCTGAATTTTCGGTGAGAAACTGGGAATGCTTATTATAAAAATAAATTTCCTCATTTCTTGTGAACGCTGTCAATTGAACTGCCGCGTGGCCTGCAGAAGAACCAAGCTCTCGGATGGCACGTATAACGGAGGAAGAGCGAGTTTGCCATGCTGATCCGAATTGAATTCGGATCTCCCTAAGGGTGCCAGATCATGCGTAGCATCCAGCAGGTAGGACACAACAGCAAATCTACTATTCGCTGGCAAGGCATTAAACTGGAAAGCGACAGTTTTCAGCCCGAAAGGATCGGGATTGATGACGATAGTTCCAAACATGCGTCGATTAGCTGACCTGCCGCAGATTACTCCAATTTCGGAATCGCGGTTTGTACTAAAAGGCAGTAATTCCGGGTGGGCCATGAAGCGTTCAAAGGCCAGGAAGGCGTAATATGGCTTTTTGCGGCGATCGAGCTCGCTCGTTGAGCGATGGTGTAATAAGCCGCCGTTGCCGAAGAAAAATGAGCCTGCCTGATCGATATCGGTGCTGATGAAAAACGTTGCACGAGCCAGCTCGGTGGAAGCGAGGGCCCCAAGCGTGATGGCATCTCGGACGGCTGCCCACATCGCGTCGAGATCGGGATCGGGACGACCGGTGTAGAAAGAATCTAGTACTCTACCGCGATTCCATTCGGTCAAATAGACGAGAGGCGGTTTTCGAGAATCGGTGGCACCCGCTAAACGCCGCTCGACTTCCCTTTGATAGTTGTAATGATCGAGAGGATCATCAGCATAGTTATGATAGCTCCAGAAGTCTGGCCACACGCCATCGCCAGCGGACTGACGCAAGAAATCTTCTACGTAACTGCTGGGTATCGGTGAGCGTGAGGTGATTGCTGGGCCGCCAACGCGGTAGGTGCGTTTATCGGTAGTGATTGATTTGAGACTTCGCCAGACCTCGCGATACAGAGCGTACCACGCCGCATAGTTTTGGTCGGGTAAGCTGTTGCCCGCCCAGTAATCAGGCGCATCCGGCTCGTTCCAGACCTCGTATTCCGAGAGATCATAATATTGCCCCCCGGCCCACCCCTGGGTGTAATGCATGACGACGTGTTTCACTACGGCTGCATAGACCACCGGGTCATTGGGTACCGGCCACCACTCATGTTTTTCTGGCCAATCCGCTGGTCGCCGGGAGCCAGGAGCGATCAAGGCTTCTGGCGTGCCAATGATCGTGAGCAGCGCATTGACTCCCAGTGCTGCAATAGCAGACATTTGCGGATCGAGGGATGTCCAGTTGTAATTAGCGGGGTTAGCGGCTTCTTGTAGCAACTGCGCTCTGGTAGGTGTCGGTGGTACGGGACGCCCCTGGAAAGGAGTCCAGGCATTGACGTCCGCGGCGATGGGATTGCCGCTGGTGAGGCTTCCTGGATTGAGGTCCAGTACCATGCGGTAGTAGTTGAAGCCGATAGCTGCCAGATAACGCTCACCTGACGGATCGACCGGGATGCCTGCGTTGCGCTCCCCGTAGCCGAACAGACTGTGATGCCAATCGTTGAACCCACGGTGCAAGCCAACGTATTTTCCGTTGGGATGAGCGGTATCGACAGTGAAGACAATTGGCGCAAGCGCTTGGATGGTCTTATCTACAGTGCGCTGAGCTGCGATCTGACTAGCAGCATTGACATCCGGCATGGCTTCCGTCTCTTTTTGCCAAAGACTTTCTGCTGCAACATCCCAGCTCGCCACTTTGGCTGCCAGTGTGCCAGGCTGCACATTGCCGACTCGGCATGCCGTCAATAACAGGCCAGCCAGGTATATTGACGAGCGAAAAGAAAATCGTTTTTGCCTGTTCAATGCCTTTCTCCTGATCATAAATTCTAGAGATTTCTGACGCCCGAGATTGTCATGGTTTTCTGCTCTTTCCAAGCGCTTTCCTGTGTACAAACTTGCCGTAGCCCGTCGTGACGCCGAGGTTTGAATTCGAGATGCTGGTGTTGGAGGAGAGCACCCATGTTTCGAACCATTTATTCGACGGAACAGAAATCCCGCCTCATCGGTGAAATACAACGGCGTCAACTCCAAGGAAAAGGCACCTACAAATC
>JACQUT010000393.1 GCA_016267585.1 Cyanobacteria bacterium NC_groundwater_1444_Ag_S-0.65um_54_12 | reverse complement strand
GCTTACCACTTACGATCTGGTGACTACCAGTGGGCGCTGGCACCGTCATCCGGTTTTTTTGCCAGATGGCACGCTGCTCTATGCCGAAGCTAACGGCCATGAGTTTGCGCACGTCATGGAATTGGCACCAGCCAGCGCCAGTAGCAGCGCTTCATCCCGACATACGAGCCAGCTTTTCCCCAAGTCACCCTTCGGGAAGTTAGCCACAGCACGCGCGGGCAGATGGATCTACTACACGGCGCCGCGCCAGGTAGACGCCTATCACAGTTACTATGACCTTTACCGTTTCGATCGCCAAACTCGTAAGACTGTTCGCCTGACCTCTGGCAGACGGGTAAAAGACCTGACGAGCTCTCCGGACGGGAAACAAATAATGGCGGTATTGAATCGGGCCGGGCGGAACGTTCTGGCGCTTTTCGATCCGGGCGGAACATTGCTCGCCAAATGGGAGAAAGAAAAAGCTGACTACCAATATGCTGGGCTGTCCTGGAGCCCGGATGGTCGGCAAATCGTATTATCGGTATGTGCGGAAGGCTGGCGCGATCTTTACCTGCTAGATATGGCAACCGGCAAGTTGGCGCCGCTTTGGCGCAATGCCGCAGCGGACATCAATCCGACCTGGAGTCCAGATGGCAATTGGATTCTTTTCTCTTCCGATCGCAGTGGAGTCTTCAATATCTATGCTTGGAAACTGGCGAGCAGCGAATTGTTCCAGGTCACCTCTGTTTTGACCGGCGCTTTCGAACCAGCGATCAGCCATGATGGCAAGGTGCTGGCATTCACCAGCTATTCGGCGCGCGGTTACGACATTGCCACCATGTCTTTCGAACCAGCAGCTTGGACTGCTACTGCCGATACCACTACCGTATCCACTACCGTGTCCGTTCCGGTTCAGAACCGGTCCGGATCCGGTCGGTATCGGTCATCGGTAGCGGTCATCGGTAGCGGTCTAGCGATTCCGGATGCCAGCAGCGCGAGCGTGGGATCAGCACAGTATGTAGATTCCGACCAGCGCGGGAATGTCTTGCGACAAGATTCCTGGCCAACAACGGCGAGCGACAAGCAGCCCTATGATGCTTGGCCTTCGTTACGACCCAAGGCTTGGCTGCCAAATTTTTTCTTCCCCGATGAAAGTGGAGGCGGCATCGGGCTTTCGCTTTATGGCAATGACGTTTTGCTGAAGCATTCCCTCTTCGCTACCTTGGGCTGCGGGCTGCGTAGCCTTCGCCCCCAATATGCACTCTCTTATACCAATGATGTTTGGGATCCCACGATTCAATTGAATCTCTCTGATCTGGCCGCTAATTACCCACTAGAAACCCCCAAGAAAACGGGTTGGCTTTTCAACACCTGGCGCCGTGAACTGCGTAGCAGCATGATGGTTACTTACCCAGGCATTCCCAATCGCTTGCTCAGCAACCTGTTCGTAACCGGGCAATACCTTACTGTCGGCATTTCACGTCTGGATTCGCATGACCTGGGGACCGAAGTTCCGTGGCAAATGCCGGCTACCGGTAGTATAGCTGGAAAAACCGTATTGCCTACCGCTGAACTGGGCGATCTGGCATTGGGCGATGCCAAAGCATTGATCGATCCGGTCGGCGCACCGCGCTTGGGCAGTACCATCACCCTGAATTTGCGCTACCAGTTTGCGGATAGTTATCGCTTCGGCTATTCGATCAGTCCCGAAGGTGGCTCACTTTTGACTGTCGATTACCAG
Source organism: Cyanobacteria bacterium NC_groundwater_1444_Ag_S-0.65um_54_12 (assembly GCA_016267585.1). Lineage (GTDB taxonomy): Bacteria > Cyanobacteriota > Sericytochromatia > S15B-MN24 > VGJW01 > JACQUT01. The sequence goes on along the minus strand of JACQUT010000393.1, from coordinate 1,560 downwards.
AAAGCCAATCCGCTGTGGGGTAGCTGGCAAGTCTTCGATCGCCTGGCGATCGATTATCGTACGTTTATTCCCACCTGGTGGCCGCATCACGTACTGGCTTTGCGCGCAACTATTGGTTCTAATGCCGGCAGCAGAGATGGCGGATTTCTTTTGGGAGGCTACTCTTCAGCTTCGCCAATCAGTCTGGTCGATGTGCGAGCGCTCGGTAATTTTCAGGTAGTACCGCTGCGCGGTTACGGCCTGCGTAGCGGCGATCGGCTGGTGGCGCTAAATAGCGAATACCGCTTCTCGTTAGGTGAGTTCCAGCATGGTCTTGGTATTTTGCCACTTTTCTTCGAGCGCTGGTACGGCATCATTGGCTATGACCTCGGCAATGTCTGGAGCGGGCCTTATGATGCCAATGCCCTGCGGCAGTCTCTGGCAGCCGAGGCGCGTTTTTATTTCAAGGCTTTTCACGTGCCGCTAGAACTTCGGATAGGCATTGCGCAAGGGACTGGACCAACAGGCACTACCAAGACGTCATCGTTTGCCAGGCGTCCGGATGGACGTTGGCTGCTCGGCAATCTGGTCATGCCGTCTCCCGAGTTATTTTGGCAAGTAGGTACCTTCTTTTAGCGCCAGCGCTCCCAAGAGGTCAGCAGTTTTTCCCTTGAATAATCCGAGGGCTGGGTATATGGAAGACGATGACCCGGCGCAGCGAAAAGCTCAAACAGACGATCGCGGAAGATCGTAAGCGGCTATTACTCCGAGCACGCAAACTGCCCTATGCCCGCTTTTTTGGGGGGGTAGTGTTTTTGCTTGGCACGCTGGCAATCACGATAATCATGGGTGGAATGGTAGGTATTTTGCTGGGAACGGTGGCTGGCCTGGTTTTGACCGTGGTAACGCGAAAAGTTTTGCAAAGTGCCGAACAAACTCTGGCGCTATGGTTGTACCGGTTAGCAAACACTATAGAAATCATGGAACAGCAGGATCCGAAGGAAAAAGCCGGTGCTCCTAATGCGCTGCTTGATGAGTTCAGGCTTTTTTACCAAGGCGGGCATCCTATTTGGCAGCCAGAAAAAGCAGAGTTCGGCATTTTGCAAGTTTATGAGCGCGCTGTCGTATTCAAGAACCTGAAAAACCGTTTCCGGCTACCACTAGTTAGAATCAATGGTGTTGCGCTGGAAAACCATACGAAAATCCGCATCAAGAAGTTACCAGCAGTGGTCATACCGGCGGTAAAGATCTCCAAGAACAAGCTCGTGGCGACGGTGTGGGAATTTGTTCGCAAACGACAGCGCTTTCTGGTGATCGATTACACTGATGATAATGGTAATCAGCGCTGGATCGTATTTTACCCTGACAATGGCAACTCACGTACGGCCAGACAATTCAAAGAAGTTGTAGATTCAGCGATCAAACAATTTAACCGTAGACACGCCAAGTCAGCTATAGCGGTAGCCAGTAGCAGTGCGGCAGCAATTAATCAGCCAGCAAGTAACCCAGCAAAAACCAGTGCTGCCACCGCCATGTCACCAGGCCGACCAGCCCCGACTCGAAAAATACCAGCTGCTACTC
>JACQUT010000063.1 GCA_016267585.1 Cyanobacteria bacterium NC_groundwater_1444_Ag_S-0.65um_54_12 | reverse complement strand
CTCACCAAGGAAGCGATGGCTGGCGTGACGTAAACCTCCCAGCGTCCACGCGGTCCTACTGGCAACTGATCGGCATGATACACGTCTTTGGCACCATCGCGACGGCCAAGCACCAGGCGTACCCCGCCTGATGGTGAACCGTGGCGTTGACCGATCATGACCGCCGCATCGGCTTTTGCTGACCAGAAGGCAGGAAGCGCCGCCAGATCCCAGATTTCGCGTATTACCAGCGTTTCTTGCAACCAGCTTCGCAACTTCATGGCATAGTCTTTCACCAGTATTTTGTTAGTGACCACCAAAGCCAGATAACCGCCTGGTCGCAACCATCCTACACAACGCTCGATGAAAGGTACTGACAAATCGAAGCTGCCGCATGCAGTGTGATGTTGACGACGGAGACGGGCGCGATCGCCCACCGAACGGTGCGCCGCAGCATAAGGCGGATTACCGATCACCAGATCGCAGATAGGCTTTACGGGCAAAGTCAGGGCATCGTTGACCTGGATGCTGGCAGACGGGAGGCGCCCGCGGGCGATCGCGACACATCGGGAATCGAGTTCGAACCCTAAAAGCTGCGTGTCAGGCCAGCGAACAGCTGCGGCGACGAGCAGGTTTCCCGTTCCGCAAGCTGGATCCAGTATGCACTGGGGCAAAGCAGGGATGGCAGCAATTATTTCGGCTGCCAGATCGAGAGGAGTAAAAATTTGGCCGATCGGTGAAATTGTCGATCACCTCTAATCGCTCAGCTTCCTGCTAAGATCTAACCTTGTAAAGATTTGATCTAGAAGGAAGCGATAGCAATGACATTCGATCCTAGTAGCGAGATTCAAGACTACCAGGTCTTTGGCGAATTCGGCGATGTGAATCCCTCGATTTCGGATTCCTCGACCTATACTTTCTTGCAAGCTGAAACGATGGAAGAATTGTTCGAGCACGAGATCACCGGCTGTTTTCTCTACTCCCGCCACTGGAACCCCATAAACAAATATCTGTCTTCGGCGCTGGCGACGCTGGAAAATACCAAAGCAGCGCAGGTTACCGCCTCTGGCATGGCTGCCATCAGCTGTGCCCTGCTTCAGCTTTGCTGCCAAGGGGATGAAATCATCTCCAATCGAACCATCTATGGAGGTACCTATGCTCTTTTCAAGAATTTTTTGCCCAAGTTCGGCATCAACACGAAATTCGCCGATCTGAAAGATCTGGCAACCCTCACTGCGCTGATCACCGACCGGACCAGGTTGCTCTATTGCGAGGCCATGAGCAATCCGCTGCTCGAGCTAGCAGACCTGCCCCAGCTCGCCAAAATCGCACGTGACCACGGATTGACCCTCGTGGTAGACAATACCTTCAGCCCGCTGATCATCTCACCCGCCCGTCTAGGTGCTGATATCGTCATACACAGCATGACCAAATTCATCAATGGCACGAGCGATTGCGTGGCGGGTTGCATCTGTGCTTCAAGCGAGTTCATCCACCAACTTACCGATGTCAATACCGGTGCTGGCATGTTACTCGGTCCCGTGCTCGATAGCTTCCGTTCAGCCAGTCTCCTCAAGAACCTTCATAGTCTGCACATTCGCGTGCAGAAACACAGTGCCAATGCCGCCTATCTAGCGAATCGCCTGGAGACCCTGGGGTTCAGAGTCTTTTACCCCGGCTTGCCTTCTCATCCGCAACATGAGCTCATGAAGCGCCTCATGAATCCAGGGTTCGGTTTCGGGGGGATACTGGCGCTCGACGTTGGCGATCGTCAAACTGCCAACAAACTGATGGTACTGATGCAGGAGGAGAAAGTAGGTTATTTGGCTGTCAGCCTGGGTTATTTCAAGACCCTCTTCAGCTCGCCAGGGCACAGTACCTCGTCAGAGATCCCGCGTGAAGAGCAGGAAGCCATGGGGATCAGCAACGGGCTCATCCGCCTGAGCGTGGGCCTGGACAACGACATAGAACGTACCTGCAAGCGTATGGAATCCTGTATAGAACGCGTGGGCCTTTTACAGACAAGTATGTCCTAGTAGGTGACGAACTCCTTTATGAAAATACGTACCGCACCGGAACTGGAAGAGCTAGCTATCAGAATAATGCAATCTGGCAGCAAAACCTGTCCGGATTGTGCCCGGCAAGTATTGAGCAGCTCCTTTGATGAACACTATTGGAAGCTGCAATGCCCCAATTGCGGTTTCCATTACGAGGACTACATGGGCGGGGCCTGACCGATAAACCATCTGGTTAACAGTTACCTATTTACTTACGCGCCACCGGTTGTTCAGCAGCCTGGTCAACTGAGCCATGCAAGGTGGCTTCCAGCATCTTCACCCACCGCGGAAAACGCCCGTATATTTGATCATAGGCCCAGAGCAAATCTTTCGCGATAGCTTGCCGTTGCGCTGGCGGCAACTTGAAGATTTTTTGCATTTCCTTGGCCTGGCCCTTGGCATCTTGACTCTTGAGGACGGAGATAAAATTCCCCAGCTCGCCATGACGCGCTAGAAAGTTTTCGCTCAAACGCAGGAACTCGGCCTGCAGCTTTATTCCTTCTTGCGGTGGTATGCGCCGCATGGCAGTTTGCAGGGTGTTTGGCGTATCGCCGGAAAGGCGTATCTTGCCAAAGCGTTCGTACAGTTCCGGGAATTTTGCTTTGAACTGTTTGGATAGTTGCCGCTGGTAGGCGTCGGCCATTGCCTTCGTTAGCCTGGCAATCAGCATGCGGCGGGTCTTGGGAACCGCTAGCATGCCAATTATGATGCCAGCCAATACTGCTGCGATCACTCCTGCGATGAACAACCAATTCAAAACTGTCCCTCTGTGGTCTTCCTAGTCAAAAAGTGTTATCTCATGCTACCAGAATCGCAATATTAGCAGAGAGATCAGATGACCGATACCGCTGACCGAATCCGCTTCGATCCGGAACGGTTCGGCAGCAGACACGGTACCGGTATCGGTATCGGTATCGGTATCGGCAACGGACAAGGGATATGGGAGTAATAGTCTTGCCGATAGAAGCCACCGAGCACAATAGCTGTCCGATTTGCCAGCGCCTGAATCCGGCTGATCACCGCTTTTGTAGCGGTTGCGGGGCCAAGGTTCAGTTGCCGCTCCCTCTGGGCACAGTTCTAGACAACCGTTACCGAGTCATCGAGGTACTGAGTTCGGAAGGCGGCTTCGCGACGACCTATATTGTCGAAGACCTGCAACTTTTCGGACGCCGCCAGGTACTCAAGGAGTTACGCCCACAACTAGCAGAACGCGAGCAAGCTCGTGTTCTGTTCGCGCAAGAAGCCCGGATCCTGGCAGCACTCGGTCATCCTGGTATTCCGCGCATTCAGGGTTTTTTCAGTCAAGATCAGCGTGATTACCTGGTAGAAGATTTCATCGAAGGCCACAATCTGGGCAAGCTGATCGCGGAGCGCGGGACCTTTTCCGAAGAAGAAACCCTGCGGGTGCTGGTCAGTTTACTCAAGACGTTAGAGTATCTACATGGCCGAACCCCACCCATAGTGCACCGTGACATCAAGCCAGCTAACTTGTTGCTCGGCGAGAGCGGGCAGGTAATCTTGATAGACTTCGGGGCGGTGCGTATGGCTTCGCGGCCCGGTTTACTGACGGTGCAAGATGGGATGACGACTATCGTCTACACTCAAGGTTATGCGCCACCAGAGCAAGTGTTAGGTCATGCCGTTCCCGCCAGCGATCTATATGCCCTGGGTGCAACTGCGTTGCATTTGCTCTTGGGCAAAAATCCCCAGGCGTATTTCGAGGCAAAAATCGGACGGCATCAGGTGCCAGGCGGTTTACCGCCCAGATTGGCACGAGTTCTCGATCGCTTATTGGAACCAGTAGTTTCCGCCAGATACGATCATGCGGGTGACGTGCTACGTGATCTAGGCTACGGCATAAATGCCACTTTACCAGTTGCTTTGCCCGGATCGGTGAAGGTAGCAGTCCCTGACGTCATGCCAACAGTGGCGCTCGGAGATTACTCAGGCCAAGAGCGCGGTCGCTATGTGACTGGTGGACCGGAGCCACGTGGCGAAGTAAGGTGGGAGGTGCGTTTGCCCGCTCCGCTAGCTCAGATGCCAACGCTCTGGCAAGGAACACTTTTAGCCGTAGGGCAAGATCGCATCCTGTACGCCATAGCGACCAGCAATGGTTCTATCAGCTGGGCGCGTCCTATCCCCGGTGACGGTTCCGTACCGAACGCACCAGAGGCGTTTGGTAATAGAATCGTCATACAAAGTCAAGGGCTTTTGACCAGTTTCGCTCTGGCTAACGGAGATTTAGCATGGACCCATCCTTTGCTTGGTCTGCTGAGCGGACAGGCACCAATAGTGGCCGATGATCGGGTCATAGTAATAGATGTTATCGAACGGCGATTACTAGCTTTTGATACTGACGGTCAAGAACTTTGGTCAACCGCTTATGGACGCAAACGGCTGCAAGCCGATCCGGAAGCTATATTACGGTTGGATGGTCCCGCCCTGGCCACCTGTCATGGTAATACTATTCTGCTGATCTTCAAACAAACAGCAACAGCCTTCAGGGTGCATGATGGAGCTTTGCTCTGGACGCAAGAACAACCTTTTTGCCAGGATCATCCACCAGCGGCCGGCCGGCGGATATTTTCCCGCCCGATTGTCATGGGGCGTCGAGCTTATCTATATAGCTCTTGGGACTGCCTTTATTGTATAAATCTGGCCGATGGTTATCTACACTGGGCCCATCATACCGGATCGCTGCCAGCGAGTCCGGGGCCGGTTCCGCCACCGCTGGTAGATGATTCCTCACTTTATATACTGCCGGCTGGCTGGAAGTTGTTCGCCTACTCGTTATCCGAGCGAGCGCGCCGCTGGAGCTTCAGTGCCGGCGGTCGTCCCATACTGGGAACATGCCTCGCCGGCGCACAGCTTTATCTTACGACTGGCGAAGGCATACTCTATGCGCTAGAGCGCGAGACCGGCAAACTGCGGTGGCAACATACTGCGGGCGAAGCTTTCGTGAACGCTCCAATCTGTGGCGATGGCTTCGTCTATGCTGGCACGGCAAGCGGCAAGCTGCTCGCGCTCGCATGATCTTGACAGCTGACAAGGTGTAAATATCACCCCTTCAACACTTAATACTACAACAGTATACCTTTTCAAATTTATGTCGCCGGGGTAGAGGGGCATTGACCATAGTTCCCTGCGATGATCTTCCTCATTACCCATAAGCCAAGAGTCCAAGGCCAGCACTGTATTTTTCGGTGCTGGTTTTGTCTTGCTTGCCTCGTGATTCAGAGGGGAGACGAGACCTCAGAGGGCGGGGCTCTGAAATCTTACAAAAATATTTTGTCGGAAATTGTGAAACAGCACAGGTCAGTGAAGGTTTAGTGTTATAGCAGTGGTGCTTGGTAATTGACCAGTCAGCACTGCTGGATGAGGGCGGGCCCCTATGGAGCGAAAGCAACTTGGCATTTCCCTGCTCGCAGCACTGCTAGTCAGCTGGCAAGCCATCGGTTGTTCGGCAGTGAACCCGGCAGTCAAGGTACCCACGGCGCCGGCCCATACTGCCTGGCTGGCCCGGCAGATCATAGCCCTGTATCGACCTGGCAGCGTGCCCAAACCGGTGTTGATCGCCGGTAAAAAACTAGCAGAGGTACAGGCCTTTTCACTGGCTGGCGAAGTACGGGTCTACGAGGTACCGCCCGAGCTAGATTTCCGGATGGTCAATGCCAGGTTGCAAGCCATCAAGGATATTGTTCACGTGGTACCCAATCGGCCAAAGCTCGGTTCATTCTGGCCTAACGATCCACTCTTCGAGCAGCAATGGCCTTTCAGTCGAGGCAATCTCAACGTAACGTCCTTCTGGGATCGCCGAGTGGATACCTCCAAGGTAATGGTCGCTGTCCTGGATACCGGTATTGACGCCTCGCACCCCGAGCTGGCAGGTCGCGTGTCGCTGGGTGCCAATACCCTCGATGTTACCCAAGACTCCCGAGACGATGTCGGGCATGGCACCCACGTAGCGGGTATCATAGGCGCGGCCGGCAACAACGGTATCGGCGTGGCTGGCGTGGCATGGAACGTTCGGCTACTTGCGGTAAAAGTTCTGGGCAAGAATGGCGGAAACGATGCCGCGGCGCTTAGCGGGATTTCCTACGCTATCTTGGCGGGAGCGAAAGTAATAAACCTCTCTTTCAACTCGAATGACACGACAGTGAACCCGGCCTACCAATCAGCAGTGGATTTTGCGCGCTCACGCGGGGCAGTGGTGGTTGCGGCTGCTGGCAACAATGGCGGTGCACTCACCCAGCCTGCTACTACGCCAGGTTTGCTGGCAGTAGCCGCATTGCGCAGCGATGGCTCATTGGCATCCTATTCGAATTATCGCGGGGAAGCCATCGGGATAGCCGCACCGGGCGATAACATTATTTCAACGATTCCTGGTGGTAGTTATCAGCTAGACAGCGGTACTTCGATGGCTGCGCCTTTTGTTTCGGCAGCGGCCGCCATCTTGCTGGCAGAACATCCCGACTGGTCGGTAGAACAGGTCATAAATGCCATTCGCTTCGCCGCACCACCTTTGCCTGGCTTACAAAGCTCTAGCCTTGGCTGGGGACGACTGGATCTGGGACGTCTACCCTGAATCCATTAGCCAATCTGCTACCTGGTAGATTAACAAAACTGTTCAAGATGCCGTGATATGGACGTCATCGTGAGGACCTAGGCTAATGACAAAGGAGATATCATGGCATGCCATTTGCGGCTCTGCGTCCCTATGGCCTACCTCTCTCGGCCGCCGCCCTGTCTCTGGGTTGCACCATCAGCGCCTTGGCACCGGGACTGGGTTCTTCTAGCCATCTGAGTAAACCACTAGTAGCCAAGAGCACTATTCCCCTGATTAATCTGTCTTCGACGGTACCGCCGCCAATTCCTTTGCCGGGTCCAAGCTCAGAGTTGCCAGCTAACTCCCCCGAGCCAACTACCACTGCCTGGCCTAGCAGCCCGCCCGCTTCAGCTTCCCGGCAGTTGACGTTATTTCGGGCTCTCGCCTTTGCCGGAGCTGCCAGTGGATCATCCGGCAACGCCGGTGATGGTGGCACATTAGCCAGTGCGCTATTTGCTGGCCCCGCCGGCTTGGCTAGACAAACGAATGAGGTGATTTTCGTAGCAGATTATCAAAACCACCAGGTCAGGAGAATTGCCTCGGGAAGTATTGCCACGGTTGCCGGATGGGGCGCCTTAGGCTTCGCTGGTGATGGCGGACCAGCTCGCGATGCCCAGTTGAACCATCCTTTCGGCATAGCCATTGCTGGCGATGGCACCCTGGCGATCGCCGACTATGGCAATAATCGGGTTCGTGCCATAGATCGCCAGGGCAACATAGGAACCATTGCCGGCGGTGGCAGTGCCAGTCCATCTGCTGGCCTGACCGCCACCGCAGCTGCGCTAGTTGGACCAGCCGGCGTGGCCTATGATGTTGCGGGTAATCTCTATATCGCCGAATTCTTGGGCCATCGCGCACTGCGAATCGACCAAAGCGGCAATTTAACCGTACTGGCAGGCAATGGAACTCCCGGATCGAACGGCGATGGCGGCCCGGCCATTGCTGCGCAATTGAACCAACCGGTGGCGATTTTGCCAGACGAACGAGGTGGCTGCTGGATTGCCGACTATGGCAACCACCGGATCAGGTATCTCGATAGCCAGGGAACCATCCATACCTTTGCCGGTACTGGTACGCCCGGATCGAACGGCGATGGTGGTCCGGCTAATAGCGCTCTACTGCAAGGCCCTGCTGCACTAGCTCTACTAGCAGATCGCACGTTGCTGGTGGCCGATGCG
>JACQUT010000400.1 GCA_016267585.1 Cyanobacteria bacterium NC_groundwater_1444_Ag_S-0.65um_54_12 | reverse complement strand
GTCCTGGAGAGTGCGGTGGCAAATGCCGAACATAACAAGGGACTTGCTCGAAGGGATCTCCGGGTAACGGCTGCGTTTGCGGATGGAGGACCGGTTTTGAAGAGGTTTCAACCGCATGCGCAAGGAAGGGCTTTTCCTATAAAGAAACGTACCAGTCATATCACTGTGATAGTTGGGAAGTAAGGGCTTACAAATGGGACAAAAAATTCATCCCTATGGTTTACGCATCGGGATTATAAACAATTGGAAATCCCGTTGGTTTGCCAGTCCAAAGAATTACAAGCTGAACCTGGCGGAAGATCAGAAATTACGGCGTTTTATAAAGCAACGTCTCTATTCGGCTGGTATTTCAGATATCCAGATCGAACGTAAAGCACAGCAAGTTGAGGTCACGATTTACACCGCCAAGCCCGGAGTCGTAGTTGGGAGAGGCGGACAAGGAATAGATCAGCTGCGGAAAGATCTCTCGGCACTCGCAGGTAAAAAGGTTCAGATAAACATTCAAGAAGTAGCTAAAGTTGATATGGAAGCACAGCTCGTCGCCGAGAATGTGGCCGCTCAGCTGGAGAAGCGCATTGCGTTTCGTCGCGCTATGAAGCAGGCCATGATGAGGGCGCTCAAGGCTGGTGGGCAGGGGATAAAGATAATGGTTTCCGGTCGTTTAGGCGGTGCGGAAATTGCCAGAAGAGAATGGAGCCGTGACGGCCGTATTCCTTTACATACATTGCGTGCTGACATTAATTATGGGATCGCGGAAGCCAAGACGGTATACGGGGTTATTGGTGTGAAAGTGTGGGTTTACCGCGGAGAGGTCCTACCTGAGGAGCGCAAGGAGAAGGGAGCTGCTAGCCATCATGCTCATGCCTAAACGAACAAAATATCGTAAGCAGCAACGCGGGCGCATGAAGGGAACGGAGACGCGCGGCGTAAGCGTACATTTCGGTGATTATGGGCTGCAGGCGCTAGAGCCAGCATGGATAACAGCGCGTCAAATAGAAGCGGCACGCCGTGCTATGACACGCAGTATACGTCGCGGTGGGCAGGTATGGATTCGAATTTTCCCTGATAAGCCAGTAACGGCTAGGCCAGCCGAAACTCGAATGGGATCGGGAAAGGGAGCGCCAGAGTACTGGGTAGCGGTGGTAAAACCCGGAAGAATACTATTCGAAATCAAGGGTGTGGATGAAGAAACTGCACGGGAGGCTTTACGTCTAGCAGGACATAAGTTGCCTATTTCTACGAGATTTGTAGCGCGCGTAGGAGATAAGCTGGAAGAAAGCTGCCTGGATCAAGATAAAAAAGAGGCACCTGCAGTGGAGGAAGCTGTCAATGCCTAAGGAAAATGTTGTTACATACGCAGAGATGTTGACAAAGTCCACCGATGAGCTGCAAGTTGAATTAAAAGCAGCCAAAGAAGAGCTATTTAGGCTGCGCTTTCAACTTGCTATCCGTCAACTGGAGAATACTGCACGTATAGGTGAGGTAAAACATCGGATCGCTCAGCTCAGCGGGGCCTTGCGCCAGCAGGAGCTGCGGGCCGGGCGGGTGTAAAGGGGAAGGCAATGCCAGCTCGAGAGATAGTAGGGATGGTTGTTAGCGACAAGATGGAGAAGACCATTGTGGTCGCTGTAGAGACCCGTCGCCCGCATCCTAGGTATGGGAAAATTATCCGGAAAACTAATAAATTCAAGGCGCACGACGAAGAGAGAGTGGCAAGAGTAGGTGATACAGTTCGAATCAAGGAATCTCGGCCAATTTCTGCCCAAAAGCGTTGGCGTCTGGTGGAGATAATGGAGAGGGCGAAATGATTCAGCCGCAAACACGCCTGCAGGTGGCGGATAATACGGGTGCCCGGGAACTCATGTGTATCAGGGTTCTAGGTGGATCCAATCGGCGATATGCAAATATCGGCGATGTGATAGTAGCCGTTGTAAAAGATGCCGCGCCTAACATGCCAGTAAAGAAGTCGGAGATAGTAAGGGCGGTTGTTGTTCGCTCCAAGCACGGGCTGCGACGTGCTGATGGTTCCTATATAAAGTTCGATGAGAATGCAGCGGTGATCATTACCAAGGAAAACAATCCGCGCGGTTCTCGGGTGTTTGGACCGATAGCGAGAGAGCTGCGGGACAAGAACTTCATGAAAATCATATCGCTAGCGCCGGAAGTAATTTGAGAGCGAAGAGGAAACCAACCGTCATGCATCTGAAAAAAGGGGATACGGTCGTGGTCATCTCTGGGCGGAAAGAGGATCGGGGCAAGACTGGCGAGGTAACCCGAACTTTTCCGAAGGAGGGGAAAGCGATCGTCGCCGGAATAAATAACAAAGTTAGACATACCAAGCCGAGTATGGCTAACCCGCAAGGTGGGCGAATTGAGCGGGAAGCGCCGTTACCGGTAGCAAAACTCATGGTGGTATGTCAAGCATGCAATAAGCCAAGTCGTCTGAAAGCTATGTTTGTCGATAACAAGAAGTTTAGAGCCTGTAAGCGTTGCGGAGAGCAGATCCCAGAAAAGGTCAAGGATTAGGAGGGCACATGCCACGCCTTAAAGATAAATATGAGCAGGAAATCGCCATGCTCCTGAAAAGTGAATTTGATTATCCAAACTTGTTGGCTGTGCCTAGACTAGTGAAGATAGTACTCAATATCGGGTTAGGGGAAGCGATTCAAAATCCCAAAGCGGTACCTGCAGCTGTCAATGATTTAGCAAATATAGTGGGGCAACGGCCGGTAGTAACTAAAGCGAAAAAATCGATAGCTACCTTCAAGGTGCGTGCTCGTATGAACATAGGAGCCATGGTTACATTGCGAGGCCGGCACATGTGGGAATTTTTGGACAAGTTGATGAATCTTGCACTGCCACGCATTCGCGACTTTCGAGGTGTCAATCCTAAGAGTTTTGATGGTAAAGGAAATTATTCGTTGGGCATCAAGGAGCAACTAATATTCCCAGAAATCGATTACGACAAAGTCGATCGGATAAGAGGGATGGACATTACCATAGTAACTACCGCGCGTACTGATGCGGAAGCCCGTAGCCTCCTCAAGCTGCTGGGAATGCCCTTCCGTGCCCAAGGAGCTTAAGTAAGATGGCCAAGAGAGCACTTATTGTCAAGTCGCAGCGCAAGCCCAAGTTTGCCGTTCGGCAACACAATCGCTGTATGCGTTGTGGTCGACCGAGAGGTTATTATCGAGACTTTGGAATATGCCGTATTTGCTTTCGCATGCTAGCTCACAAGGGCGAGTTGCCAGGCGTGGCAAAGTCGAGCTGGTAGGGAGGTTGAAGGCATGCCAGTTACAGATCCTATTGCTGATATGTTGACTCGCATCAGGAATGCTAATACAGTGTATCAGCCAGTGGTTGAAATACCAGGCTCCAAGATGAAGGCTGAAATCGCCAGAGTACTGGTGGAAGAGGGTTACGCCGCCGGGTGGGAGCATGGTGCGGATAATGAAGGATATTCGCAAATCAAGTTGACCTTGAAGTACATGGGTGAAAGACGTAGAACACGTGTCATAACAGGGCTAAAGCGCGTATCAAAGCCGGGATTGAGAGTCTATGCCGGAAAGCATGAGATGCCTAGAGTATTGGGTGGGCTAGGTATTGCGATCATTAGCACCTCGAAGGGCATAATGACCGATCGAATGGCACGCAGAACCGGGGTGGGCGGTGAAGTGCTCGCTTACGTCTGGTAGGAGGGAAGAGAGATGAGTCGAATCGGCAAACTCCCCATCCCCGTCGAGCCAGGAGTAACCGTAACCATTGAAGGGCAAGATGTGACGGTTAGCGGACCGAAGGGAACTTTATCACGGATTATTCGGCCTGAGATAACTTGCCGATTGGAAAATGGCAGTATAGTTGTTTCGAGGCGGAATGAGAGCAAGTTATGCCGTAGCTTGCATGGCCTCTCTCGCACGTTGTTGGCTAACATGGTCGAGGGTGTGACGAAGGGCTATACCAAGACGCTCGAGATAGTAGGAGTGGGCTATCGCGTATCGTTGCAAGGCAAGAAACTCGTAATGAGCTTGGGTTACAGTCACCCGGTGGAAATCATTCCGCCAGCTGGTATAGAATTTGCCGTAGAGGAAAAAGCTAACCGAATACATGTAAAAGGGATAGACCCGCAAATCGTAGGAGATGTGGCGGCAGAGATTCGTTTCAAGCGCCCGCCGGAGCCTTATAAGGGCAAGGGAGTGAAATATCAGGGTGAGGTAATACGGCGCAAGGTAGGTAAGGCTGGCGGTAAGAAGAAGTAGGCATAGCTATGTACAATAAGGGAAATCGCAAGAGTGAGCGAGCCAGGAGGCATGGGCGGTTGCGTGCAAAATTGCAGGGAACTGCTGAGCGGCCACGATTGGCGGTATTTAGATCACATAAACATATTTATGCTCAAGTAATCAACGATGAGCTTGGTCATACTTTGCTAGCAGCGTCATCGATTGAGCTCGTGAAGCAACAAGGAATTGCCAAAGGATGTGACATTGCTGCTGCTCATGCGGTAGGAGAGAACATAGCACGGAAAGCGCTTGCAGCGGGAATAAAGTCGGTTGTTTATGACAGAGGCGGATTCCTTTATCATGGTCGCATAGCTGCACTGGCTGATAAAGCACGTGAAAGCGGATTGGAGTTTTAGATTATGGAAAAACGTGAAACTAAAGGTCCGCGGCGGGAACGTGGGGATCGG
>JACQUT010000048.1 GCA_016267585.1 Cyanobacteria bacterium NC_groundwater_1444_Ag_S-0.65um_54_12 | reverse complement strand
TGCCTACCACTCCACCTAATAACACAACTAGCAAGCGATTCATGAAACCCCCTCCTTAACTTCCTCAAAGAGCCGATGATAGAGTGCTAGATAATTTGCCGCCATGGTAGTTGCTGAAAACTTTTTACTTACCCATTTGCGACACTCGTAAGGATTAATTGCAGCAAGATTGGCAATTCCCTCTAATAAGCCTGGCCGATCGTTCGCCAAAAAGCCGGTAATGCCATGACAAACAACTTCTTTGGCTGCTCCGCGAGCGAATGCTATCACCGGTGTTCCACAAGCCATTGCTTCTATCATTACCAGTCCGAACGGTTCTTCCCATTGCAACGGCATGAGTAGCGCTCTAGCCTTGGCTAATAACAACCACTTTTTGCTACCAGCTACCTCACCTGCCAACCTGATAAGCGTTCCGTCGATATGCGGTGCCACCCGATTAGCAAAGTAATCTTTTTGCGAGGACTCCACAGGCCCTGCCAATATTAAAGGCAGCTTGGCACTCTGGGCCACTATGATAGCCTCGTGCGCGCCTTTGACCGCGGAAATTCTTCCCAAGAATAATAGGTAATCTTCCCGGCCTTGGGCGCGAAACGGTATTTGTCGCAAATCGATGCCGTTGAATACTACTCCGTAAGGCAGAATGCCAGGATAGCGATCAGCATGCGCTTGCGAAAGAAATACATAATGATGATCGGGATAAGATCGGTAAATTTCTTCGCGTATTGGCGAACAATCATTGTGCACAGTCGTGAGCACGGGAACCGAAGCCCACTTCGCCAGCAACACGCCAGCTACTTTGGTATGGTCATGGATCAGGTCAACATTGGTACAGTATTGATAAGCATTAGCTACCTGAGCGAGTTCACAAGCTACCGCTTCTGGTGATGGCAAATCAAGCCCAACTGGTGCCGAAAAACTGTTTGGCGTAGTGCCGGCTGCTAATACTTTCACCATGCAACCTACTTCTTGCAGCGCTGCCGCCAAGGTATGGACGACAGTTTCGGTCCCACCATAGCCAACCGGTGGGACTGCCAACGCTGGAGAAGCGACAATACTGACTCGCAACGGGCGACGCGGCAGGTCGATAACACCTGCATCCTTCTCATCTTTGGAAACCATATACCGCAGTCTTTCATGGGCCGGGCATTAAAGAGAGCGGTATACCATACGAAATCGTTCGCCTTTTTATGCTGCAGTCAAGCTAGCCTTGCCATGTCACTAGATGGTGTGCTAGGGTCAATTCCCATCCCACAGCCAGTATTCCCGCAGGCAGTTTCTGGTTCTTCGCTCGAAAGAAGCTGTACCTGGGAAGGGAGGGGGCGTGGAGTCCATACCGGACAATTCCCTGCCTGATCAGGCACCTGGAGTAGATTACCGGCATGCGCTCAAGGCAATCAGTCAAGGCCCGCTGCTAGGAGCACGGATATTTCTGGCATCCAATCGTGGCCCCGTGGAGTTGCAAGCTAATCGTGGTGCAGTTTATGTACGACGCGGGATGGGGGGGCTGGTAACTGCCATATCTAGCGCACTCCAGTTCGTCGATGCGACCTGGCTGGCCGCTGCTTTATCGGAAGCGGACGCCGCGGCCGCACATCTTACTGGTGGCGAAGCCGAGATCCCGCTAGGAACGCATTCGCTGAAAATAGCCTTGCTTGCGCCTAATCGAGAAGAGTTTCACCGTTATTATGACGACATCGCCAATCGGTTGCTCTGGTTTTTGCTGCATGGCATTGCTCATGCTCCAACCGAACCTGACTTCGATCTTGAACTCTGGAGTTCATGGACGGCTTACCGCAAGATCAACTCGGCCTTTGCCAGTAAATTGGCTGCATTAGCTGCAATTGATGGCAAAATACCTCTGGTGTTAGTTCAAGATTTTCATCTTTTTCTGGTGCCGGGGATGCTACGAAAGCGGCGACCACATGCCAAGATCGCTCATTTTAGCCATATCAGCTGGCCTGGACCAGACGCTTGGCGAGTTTTGCCCAAATCGGTGCGAGAGGAGATTCTCTGGAGTCTACTCGCTTGTGACATAGTAGGATTTCACACTTGGCGCTATGCTACAAATTTCTGCCTGACCTGCCGTGAATTTCTAAAAGTGGACGTCGATCTCGAAATGGGCAAAGTTCGCCATCAGGGACGCGATGTCCAGGTACGTGCCTATCCCATATCGATCGATCCAGAATCGTTGGCTAGTTATGCCATGGGTGCAGCGGTTCGTTGTCAAGAGCGACAATTGAGCCGATTTGCGATGCCTGGCGTACAGGTAATATTGCAAGTCGCCCGATCGGATCCGAGCAAGAATGTATTACGTAGCTTCAAAGCATTCGAGCTGTTCCTGCAGCGCAACCCTGCGGCACGTGGCAGAACATGCTTCTGGGCCATATTGCCGGCATCTCGGCAGGGTGCTGAGCCATACCGCCAATACCTAGAGCAGATCAAAGCCCAGGCGGCACACCTTGAAGCGCGGTGGGGAACCGAGAGCTGGCGACCGGTATTGATGTTCACTGACGATAACTATGCTCGCGGCATTGCCGCCATGACGCGTTATGATGTTCTGCTAGTCAATTCGCTCGCTGATGGAATGAACCTGGTGGCCAAGGAAGGACCTATCGTCAATCAGCGAAATGGCGTTCTCTTGCTTTCAGAAAACACCGGAGCAGCGGAAGAGCTGGCAAACGGTTCTCTGTTGATACATCCCCATGATATCGTTGGAATGGCAACTGCCATAGAGCAGGCTATTTTCATGCCAGCTGAAAAACGCAAAGAAATGATAGAGACGTTGCGCAGCCGAATCCGCCTGAACCCGGTTTTTCGCTGGCTTTACGAGCAGCTTTGCGATCTCATGGCACACGATTCCGAAGCGCGCTTCATAGTCTCCCCTTTTTGGAGGACACCATGAACACGATCATGATGATTGAGCGATTGGCGCAACAGCTAGTAGAGTGGGGATTTGCTGGCGAAGTTCCTAACTCACGCGCTGCCAATCTGCGAGCAATCAACAATTTGCTTGCTGGTGAACCTTTCTACACTTTCGGGATCCACTTGGTAGAACAAATTGTCGGCGCTGGACAACTGGATCGAGTACAACTAATACAGCTCATGGCCCAAGCCTGTGGCTGTAATGACACGGAGGAATTCCTGCGGGACCCAGGCTATATCGGCCCCGAAGCTTCGGCCAAAGGCATCTTTCAGATGGCCACCTGGCTACATGAGGCGGCCCGACAGCGCTGGAGAGTTTCTCTAGGAACTGGTCATCCTGGTTCGATGCTTGGTTGTTATGTACGTTTAGCCGAGTGGCTACGCTGTAAAGGCTGCCCAATTGCTGCTATACCGGTAGGAGAGATGGTAGGTATTGATTGGTGGGTAGATGAGATCGGCGGCGTCGTAATTACCAGCGATGGTTGCGGTATTCTTCATGGTCATTCTACTCGTTCACTAGAAAGCGTCTTGGGAAGGGCAGCAAAAAATAAAGGTTGTCAGATAGATCTAGTGATTGGCGATCATGGCTATGCTGGTGCTGCCGTGAATGCCGAGCTGCCTTGCTTGAGCGTGATGGACACTAATGATCCCGCCTTGGCAGTGGCAGCATATTCCGGAGCTACGAACCTGGTTGTTGTCCCACTCTATGACAATCGTCCCAACGGTTTTACCAAGCGCTTGGCGGATTTGCTGATCGAAATAGTAGAAGGTGCGTACTTATAGAAAAAATTTTGAGCACCCAGTTTTGAGTTTGACCTCCGCTATAATTAGCGCTAAGCTTGCTAAAGTCAAGTAAAGGGGCGCATAGCTCAGCTGGTAGAGCGCTACGTTTACAC
>JACQUT010000391.1 GCA_016267585.1 Cyanobacteria bacterium NC_groundwater_1444_Ag_S-0.65um_54_12 | reverse complement strand
GGTTAAATGATGGCCGAATACTGTTAAAAGGAAGAAATATGAAATGATCGTAGAACTCAGGAATTTCGCGACTCCGGTTGCCGGTCCAAAGGTTAAAATGGTGACGGTCACCGTAAAATAGCAAACAAGGATAGCAATTGCATCGTACTTCGCAATCCTGCCAGCCACCCGTCATATTATCCGGAGACGTGGGCGGTACCAAGACACTACTCGCTCTGCGCTCTGGCGAACAGTTACTCGCAGAAAAGCGCTACGCTAGCCGAGACTATGGCGATCTGGTAGAACTGGTGCGGGATTTCTTTGCTAATGTCGGTCTGGCGCCCCAGCGAGCTGTCTTTGGTGTGGCTGGCCCGGTAAAAGCGGGATGTAGCAAGGCTACTAATCTACCTTGGGAGATATCTGCTGAACGCCTGCAGAAAGAATTGGCTATACCGATAGTGCAATTGATCAATGATTTTGCAGCCGTAGCACATGGCTTACGTGCGCTGGGACCACAAGATCTGGTTCCTCTGAACGATACCGTTCCACAACCCGGGGGCACAGTAGTGGTGCTGGGTGCAGGCACTGGTTTGGGTGAAGGTTTTCTCGTTTCATGTGATGGCAAAGAGATTTATGTCGCATCAGAAGGCGGACATGCAGATTTTGCGCCGCGCAATGAGCAGGAGATTGCGCTACTACGCTATATACTGCGATCGAGAAGGCGAGCTTCGGTCGAACGTCTCGTCTCTGGTCCCGGCATTGTCACTATTTACAACTTTCTATCCGAGAGCAGTTTGAAATCTTCCCAGGCAACTTTGCCAGAGCATGCCGCGACCGGGGATTTGCCTGCCCTGGTCACTCGCCATGCGCTGGCAGGTGATTGTGCGCTTTGCGTCGAAACTATGGAGCTCTTCTTGCGGCTCTATGGCGCAGAGGCTGGCAACCTGGCGCTCAAAGCCTTGCCGACCGGTGGAGTGTACGTGGCAGGCGGTATCGCTCCGAAGATCAGCGATCTGTTGCGCAACGGAACGTTCTTGTCGGCCTACGGGGATAAGGGGCGTATGTCAGAGCTGGTCAAGTCTTTTCCCGTGCAGGTGGTCATCAACCCGCAAGTGGGACTGCTGGGTGCTCATCTCGTGGCTTCTCGACTATAGCGAGGTATCAAACATGTCTCCTTGTCCAGCCAAACGCTGCCTGACGATAGCTACCTTGCTGGGTGGCTGGCTTGCCGGGAGTTTGCCGGGTTTCAGTAGCCCATTGCTGGAACCGCCACGTATCGGGCTCCCAGCGCAATCATTGGTCAGTCAACCTCGCCAAACCAGCTACCTTACCAGCGTTGTCGTTCATCCAGATAGGGTGCGGGTAGCGCGCACGCAGCAGGTGGCATTGGGAACTGGTCCCCAGCAAGTGCTATTTTCTGATTTGCCAAGTGGTCTCGATCCGGCCTCGGTCCGCGCAGCCGGAACAGGCACGGCACAAGCGTTGATTGCCGGAATCGAAGTCAGGACCGTGCATCTCGGGGCGCCAGCCGAAGCCAATACTCGCGATCTAGAACGCCGAATTCGCGAGCTGGAAGACCGCGCAAAGGACCTTGACGACCAAAATGCTAGCTGGAAACTCGTGCGCAGTATGCTCAATGCTGCTGCCAATACTGCCGGAAAGGCAATAGGCAGCGCTCTGGCAACTAAAAGCTTCGAACCTGGTAACTGGAGTTCCCTCTTGTCTTTTATCGAACAGCAGGATCAACGGCTGGCCAAGAATCTTACCCTGGCAGCGCGCGGGAAACGCGAGTTGACGGAACGGCTAGAATTGCTGAAGCGTGAGCTGGCCGCCTTGCAAGGCTTTCGAGCACGCGAGCGTCGCGAAGTTCAGGTATTACTGGATGTCACCAGAGCTGGCGATCTCGCGCTTGAAATAACTTATGACGTGTTCGGTGCTAGCTGGTCACCGAGCTATGACATCGCTCTAGAACCCGATCTGGTTCGCGCCAAGCTCTCTTACCGAGCGCTGGTCGCGCAACAAACCGGCGAGGATTGGACTGATACTCGGCTGACACTGTCTTCGGGTCGTCCTGATCTAGGTGTCAACCCGCCAGAAATTGGTGTTTGGCTCTTGGATGCTGTCCAACCGTTGCCAGAGCGGCGATCGCTGGCAAGAGAGCGATCCTTGCTGGAGGTAGGAGAAGACCAAGCCCAGCCGTCTTTGCCCCGATCCGCTCCAGCAGCGCCGGAAGAAAAAAAGCTAAAAACCAATGAGCCGGCTGCGGAAACCACAGCTACGCTAGAAGCTACTATTCGTACGCAAGGTACTGCAATACTGCTGGAAGCTGCCAGGCCAGTGACTCTGCCGGGTGATGGTAGGCCACGGCACGTGCCGATTGGCAATAGAGTAGTAGCGGCTACCTGTTCCTACCAGGTGATTCCTCGGTTTGCTAGCTCTGCCTATCTTACTGCAGAGTTATTGAACAGCACACCTTGGCCGCTGCTAGCAGGCCAGTTTCGCGCTCACCTGGGGCATGATTATGTCGGATCCGGGGAGCTGACAGAGGATATCGTCCCGGGTGCTACCTTTTCGGTGGCATTCGGGGCCGATCGCCAGATCAAAGTATCTCGCATGGTGCTAAAGCACCTTACCGGTGCGCGCGGCTTCATCGTCAATAAACGGCGGCGCGCGGAATATGCTTTCAAGATCTCCTTGACTAATCAAAAATCCTTGCCGATCAAGCTAACTATCATGGAGCCGCTGCCCATGACGCGACGCGAGGATATCGTCATTGGCATCACCGGTGACGCCAGCCTGCCGTCTGCCGGCCAGCCCGCTGACCGGGTAACCTGGCAGTTGACCTTGCCGGCAGCCGGTCAAAAAGAGCTGATCTGGGGTTACTGGGTCGAATGGCCGGCAGATCTTTCGATCAGTGGTCTGGAATAAGCGGCTCACCAAATTTCTTGCTAATTTTTAACCTTAACATGTAGTTAACTATCACATAGGCAAGTGTTTCTCTTTCGGCGTCGATAACATTCACACCGCATTTTTTTGCGGTTAGCTAGCAATCAGCTAGTAATGCCCGATCATGATTACCAGGAGCTTGCCACCATGCCATTTCGGAAGCAAACGCTCGCTATCCTTGCATTTACGTTCGGTCTGGTTGCCTGTGGCAAAACCGCGGTGATCCCGGCGTTAATGCCAAATAAGGTAAATCCGCCGGGGCAGGATATTCCTACCTGGAAAGCCCAGGATTCTCGGATAGGCGCTCCGGAAGAAGTGATAGTTAGCACGGCGGCTGACGCTATCCCTGGAGCGTTAAATCAGGAGATCGAACAATTCACCTTCAAAAACCGAACTTACCATTTAATAGCTGCTGCCGGTAAAATCGATCACCTGCTTGCCAAGTTGCGCGACCAGGGTTTGAAAGCCGATCAGAATCTCCGGGTTTTCGCAGCCAGTACCGATCCTTTGCCCTCTGCCGATCCTTCACCCGTTCCGCCCATTCCTCCAATGGTTTCCCCCGGGCCAGCCCAAGATCCTGATGATGAATTTTATTTTGCCCAGTGGGGTCTGCAGCAAGGCAAAATTCCAGCAATCTGGCCAAACATCAACTATCCAGAGGATATGCTCGTGGCAGTCATCGATACGGGCGTTGACTATACTCACCCCGATCTGGCAAAGCAAATCATACCAGGACCTAACTATGTTTTTTCCAAGAGCTGGTGGCAAATTGGCAAACGCGATCCAGGTCCCTTGGATGATAATTCCCACGGAACTCATGTGGCAGGTATCATCACAGCATCGGCTAACAATCGTATCGGGATGGCCGGCGTGGCACCAGGCTGCAAGGTAATGGCTATCAAAGCGCTAGCTGGCGATGGTACCGGTGACGCTTTCAATGTCATGAAAGCAGTGTCGCATGCTATCAACAAAGGGGCCAAGATCGTGAACCTTTCGCTGGGCTCCGCTTTTGCGAGCAGCGTAGGGCGTGAGTTTTTTGGGAACGCGGTAAGCTCAGGAGCACTACTGGTAGCAGCGGCTGGCAACGAAGGAGATGCTGTAAGCTTTCCGGCCAGCTATCCTGGCGTGCTTTCGGTGGGCGCGGTGGACGCGCACAATAACCTGGCTTCATTCTCTAATCATGACCAGAGCATGGGGTTGGTAGCGCCAGGTGTGGGTATTATTTCTACGGTGATAGGCAAGCAATATGCCAAGATGAGCGGGACCTCGATGGC
>JACQUT010000386.1 GCA_016267585.1 Cyanobacteria bacterium NC_groundwater_1444_Ag_S-0.65um_54_12 | reverse complement strand
GGCCAGCAGTGTGGAATGTGCGTCTTGCGATACCGGCCGAGGAAAGTTCCGTCCGCATCGATGACCGCGGCAGTGTTGTAATAAACGCCGGTCATCTCTTCCTCGTAGATCGGGACAATAATGACCATTCGGTATTTGATCGCCAAATCTCGCATCAACTTGACAGTAGGCCCCTCAGGAATGCGCTCGGCAGTGGCATACCAGCGGGGATTTTGCTCGGCGCAAAAATAAGGGCCATAGAAAATCTCTTGCAGACAGAGCACCTGGACGCCTTTTTGGCCTGCCTCTTCCACCAGGGCGATATTCTTGGCAATCATGGCTTCCTTGATTTTTCCCAGGGGTTCAGTGATCGGGGTGTCATTGCGGGTTTGAACGAGTCCGCATCTCACAATCCTAGACATCGGAACAATCCTTTCTGCGCCAGTTATTCTGTATCTCTGTCAACCCAGGCGAATGAAGAGTTTCTGGCCCCGGCCAGGGGAGTTCTGGCATAGTTTGTAAATGTTGCCAGATCCGGGGTGCGCTGTCGCGTGCTCTGGCATACAGGTTTCGCAGGTCAATGGCAGGAAATTGTCGCTGCCACATGACCCAACGTCCTGCCACCATTACCGATACTACTTGTGTGGCCGACATGCCAAATATCAGGTGCGCTGCTACATTCTCTGCTGCGAGCGGCGTAGGTGGCAGGTAGTCCATGACGACCAGATCGGCTATCCCACCAGCTTCTAGCGTGCCGATGGGTTGCTGGAAAGTTTCGCTGGCAAAGCGTGCCGCACCGGTAACGAGGTGCATTATGCCATCAACACCCAGAGTGGTCGTGGCATCACGGGCTTTGAAGTAAGCCATGCGGGCTTCTTCAAGCATGTCCGCTACCAGGCCGTCGCATCCCAAAGCGGCACGCTCGCCAAAATGTGCTACCGGCGCGTAACCCACCTGGTTATTCATGTTGGAACGGGGATTATGCACTAGCCAGGCTTGCTGTTCATTTACCGTTGCCAGCGCTCGCTCTGACAAATGTGTGCCATGAGCCAGTAGCGTGCGCGGGCCCAGGCAGCCAGTCGCCAGCAGACGATCGAGCGGGCTGCATCCATAGCGCTGCTCGGCATCTTCCAGATCGATGCGGTCTTCGGCAAGATGGATGTGTACGCCGACAGCGTGTTCAGTGGCCAGAGCAGCAATAGTTTCCAGCGTCGTCGTCGCGAGAGTGAAAGTAGCATGGGCGCCTACCATGCCACGAATCAGCGGTCCCTTGGTGGCGGCAAGAAAAGCGCGGGTTTCGGCGATCGCCTCCGCCAGCTGCGCTGGTCCGCCGCGATCACTGATCTCGTAACATAGCACACCGCGCAGACCAACTTCGCCGAGGGCGCGTTCGATCACGCTCAAAGAGCCAGCAATTGCCGCTGGTGATGAATGGTGATCCACCAAAGTAGTGGTGCCAGCCCGGATAGCTTCTACTGCGCCAATCATGCTAGCTAGATAAATACTTTCGGCATCCAGCGCACGATCGAGACGCCACCAGATGCGCTGCAGTATTTCTAGAAAATTGCGCGGCGCCGCTGCTGGCAAAGGCATTCCGCGTGCGAGCGAGCTATAGAGATGAGTATGGGCACAGACCATTCCCGGCAGCACCAAAAAACCGGTCAAATTGCAGATTTTTTCGCCGGGCTGTGGTGTGAGGTCTCCGCGTTCTACAATCCGCTCGCCGGCGATGCGTAGATCGGCGCGCGCTACGCGTGCCGGGCAAAGGTCAACGAGCGTTGCGTTGCGTACAAGTGTGGTGGTCATCGGCTTTTTTCAAAAAAGGTGATCAACTGGCGCAAATCGGGTGGCAGGGTGAAGGGTTTGTCTGCTGCTCGCATGGCTGATTTGACATCTTTGAGGCCATTGCCGGTTACCAGGACAATTGCCTGCTCATGGGTGCCGATCAAGCCAAGTTT
This sequence comes from Cyanobacteria bacterium NC_groundwater_1444_Ag_S-0.65um_54_12, assembly GCA_016267585.1. Lineage (GTDB taxonomy): Bacteria > Cyanobacteriota > Sericytochromatia > S15B-MN24 > VGJW01 > JACQUT01. The sequence continues at coordinate 4,667 of JACQUT010000386.1, read as the reverse complement.
GCTTGCCTTGGCCAGGCCGGCCAGCGCTGCAGCACCTGCCGGTTCGGCGAAAATTGCCGCCTGGCGCCCCAGAACGCGCATGGCAAGCAAAATCTCCTCGTCGCTTACACAGATAAAGGTTCCAACGCTTGCGCTGACTGCACGCAGCGCCTTGCGCCAATTGCGCGGAGCGCCTACCGCGATGCTATCGGCCATGGTGGCTGCCGGGGCGGGAGTCGGAGCTTTACCCGAGAAAAAAGCGGCAGCGATAGCATTAGCGCCTTCAGCCTGTACACCCAGTAACCGGGGTAGGCGAGGAATGAAACCTAACTGTCGCATTTCGCACAGACCTTTCCAAACTCCGGCAATCGTACAGCCATCTCCCACTGCTACGGCGATCCAGTCAGGAATCTCCGGTCCCAGTTTTTCGGCTATCTCGTGCCCGGCGGTCTTCTTGCCTTCGATCAAATAAGGGTTCACGGCGGCATTGCGGTTATACCAGCCAAAATGCGCACAGGCCTCCTGACACAATTCCCAGGTCTGGTCGTAGTTGCCTTGTACGCGTATCACGGTGGCCCCGAACAGCAAAATTTGGGCTAATTTTGGATCGGGGGCATGTTCCGGCACGAAGATCACCGCCGGCAGGCCGACCGAAGCGGCAATCCCGGCCAGCGACGAAGCGGCGTTACCCGTGGAAGCGCAAGCGATGGTTTTGGCGCCTGACGCCAGCGCTCTCGCTACTCCGATGACCGAGGCTCGATCCTTGAACGATGCCGTGGCGTTGCGTCCCTCGTCCTTCACCCAGATTTGTTTGATACGCAGTTCTCGTGCCAGTCGCGGAGCCTGGTATAACGGTGTCCAGCCCACTTGCAAAGGTGGCAGCTGACTGGTAGCCGTGATGGGCAACAGCTCCTGGTAGCGCCAGAGATCATGAGGGCGCTCTGCCAGATCGGCGGCAGTGAACCGGGCGGTGGCAGCGTAGCGCACATCGAGTATGCCTGCTTGGCCACAATTTGGACAGGTCCAGATATCTGATGGTGGGTAATGGCGCCCGCAGACCACACATTCCAGGCCGATTACATTGGTCATCATGCTCATTTTACCTGAACCATTCAAAGGTAATTTTCCGATAATAACCGTAAAACCGCGCACAATGACGCTAGTAATGCTACGCAGCAGTGCAGTGTTTCGCAAAATAAACGACATGGCTGTTTTTCTGGAACAAGGATGCCTCTAACATTGCATTTGAGCAACCTTGCCAGTGTCCACTCACCTCGAAAAATTTATAGCTTTTGTCAGACAGCGCCAAAAAGAACTTGACCTCGGGCAAAATGAGCTGGCTCGTGCTTCGGGGTTGAGTCAGGCGACGCTAGCCAATGTGCTGGGCGGCAGAGTTACCCGAGCGCCTTCATTGGTAACTATCCAGAAATTGGCGCACGGATTACGCCTTGACCCGGAGAGGCTGGTTGCCTTGGCGTTGAACAAAGAATCCAGACCCGGGAGAGTTGTCGAGCGTCCTGCTGCCATGCTGAACCATGATCTGACCGGCAGAGGCGAGTACGCTACTCGGTCTTTGAGCGGTGAAGCCTATCCCTTGACCGAAGAGGAGCAGGCGATAATCGAATCAGCGGAAAAAGCAGGCGTTTACTGGCACATCAACGGACAATGCGAACTATTGCGCCTCTCACCCGAGGAACGTAAATATCTGTTTTGGAACTTTGCATGTTTTGTCCATGCCATCGAGCTGCACCGGCATTTGAATCACATGTAGGATCAATTTCATCAGAAACTCACCAGTTTCGTTCGAGGGCGTCGGCGCAGTCGGTGGGGAACTCAATTGGCATTGCTGCCAGGCCCCGGTCAGGTTGCAGCCAGCCAGTGGCATGATGGTCAGAACAGTGAACGGTTCAACCACCAGTGAACACCGATGCTAGCAGCGTACCCCAGGGCGATCGTCCAGGTCCACTTGAGATGAGCCATGAAAGTGTAAATACCTCGCGCTTGGCCCATCAGCGCGACTCCTGCCGCACTCCCGATAGAAAGCAACGAACCGCCCACGCCGGCTGTCAAGGTTACCAGCAACCATTGCCCTTGCGACATGTCGAGATCCATTGATAATACCGCAAACATGATCGGTATATTATCAATCACGGCAGATAATACCCCGACGATGATGTTGGCAACCATAGGCCCCAGCTCGCCATACAGCAATTTGGAAGTCAAAGCCAGATAACCGAGAGTACCCAGACCGCCTACGCTCATGATCACGCCGTAAAAAAAGATCAGCGTATCCCATTCGGATCGCTCGAGTTGCTTGAAGACGTCAAAGGGTTCCTTGCCACTGTCCAGTTTTTCTGGTTTGCCTGAACGGGGAAGCCAACCCGTGATAGCTCTGGCCCCCAGACTAAGGCTGCCGCGTATCAGCTTCTTACGCTTAGCTGCTGCTGGCGCTGTTTCACTGATTTCCACCGCCAGCGGTTTATCAACCGGGGCTTCAGTAAATGGTGAGCTGGCAAAGACTTCTTCGGGTTCGTTTGCCACCGCATCCTCGCTTACCAGCACCGCCATTTCATTGCCCGGACGAGCAGTCTGCTTTAGCAGATAACCGTAGATCTTGAGAAAGCCCAATCCCGTCATCATCCCTAGAACCGGTGGTAGATGCAAGAAGTTATGGAATGCCACTGCCAGTGCAATGGTAAAAATAAACAGCACAGCTACGCCTATTCCGCCCCGATGCAGCGTAGCCGCTTGGTTCAAGGGCTCTGGCCGAGCAGGTTCAACCCAAAGCGACATGAGAGTCGCCGGCACCAGCCAATTGATGAGCGCTGGAAGAAATAACGCGAAGAAACCGGTAAACGGGATGATGCCTTTTTGCCAAACCATGAGGGTGGTGATATCGCCAAACGGGCTGAAGGCCCCACCGGCGTTAGCGGCTACCACGATATTGATGCAAGACAGCACAATGAACTGCGGTTTGCCAGCGCCCACTGCCAGTACTATTGCTCCCATGATGAGGGCCGTCGTCAAATTATCGGCAATCGGGGAAAGGAAGAAAGCGCAGAGTCCGGTTACCCAAAAGAGTGCTCGCAAGGAGAGATCGCGGCTAATTAACCAGGCTCGCAATACGTCGAAGACGCCGCGCTCTTCCAGGGTATTGATGAAAGTCATGGCGGCCAGCAGGAAGAGAAACAGTTCGCCATACTCCAGGAGATTATGCTTGACGGCCGCTGCAGCGGTGTGCGTATCACCTAGCTGCGCGTAGGCAAGACCGATGAGCAACCAGATGATGCCTGCTGCGACCAGCACGGGCTTGGATTTTCGTAACCCGAGATATTCCTCGCCCATGGCCAGTGCGTAGGCCAGAAAAAATATTCCCAGCGCCGTGAATCCCACCCAGCTTCTGGTGAGGTCGCTGGGCGAGACGCCCAGCTGCTCGGCGCCGGCCACGGCAGCCAGGCAGGACCACATGGCTGCCGCCAGAGACAGGATCGAGATAAGTCTCAAGCGCCTTCCTTTTGCACGGGCAGCTGTTTCATCTCCCATTCCAGAAAGCCGCCTTGAACATGGCTAACATTCACGAAACCTAGCTTGACCAGCCGATCAGCAGCTTTGGCGCTTCGTCCGCCACTGCGGCAGATCAAGATGTATTTCGCTTGCTTATCCAAAGTCGGCGCCCAGCTCTCGATCGCGGAAAGCGGTCGATTGGTAGCTCCTTTGGGATGTCCAGCGGAATACTCGTTTACTTCCCGCACATCGATAAAAAAGGTATTCGGCGAATTTACCAAGATTTCTTGCGCCTTCAGGGGCCTGATGGTCGCAAATTCCGCCGGTTTGGCCGGCAAGAAGCTCTTTTCGCCTTCCTTTTTTTGAACACCTGACGGCTGCTCGGTGCTCGGGGCCTTATCAGTTTTGATTGAAGTGGTGCTTGATGATGGCGGTGATGGTGGTAGGCTCATGGCGCCGGCAGCGTGGTGAGGGCAGTCCTTGCCATGATTGCCGTGATCGTCGTGTTTGGCGCCGGCAGCGTGGTGAGGGCAGTCCTTGCCATGATTGCCGTGATCGTCGTGTTTAGTACCGGCAGCGTGGTTAGTGGCATGCTTGCCATCTTTGGCGGCATGATTATCCGGACAAGCCAGGGCCGCTGTCCCGGCACTGCCTCCCAGTACCAAGAAAGCCGAGAGGGGAACGATAATCATTGCTTTCTTCATCATTGCTTTCATCCTCGCTATTGGCATGCTTCATCGACGATAGCGCATACCAGCTCATCCACTTCCCGGGCTAGCTCGTCTAGGTTTCTGCCAGGGAAAAAATCAGCCAAGATGGCAGGACGCAACGCACTCAATACGGTCTTGCCGCCTTGGGAATACACATTGACCTTGCAGGGCATCAGGAGACCTACCAGCGGATCGCTGGCCAGTGCTTGGTGTGCGGCTTTGGCTTGGCAGATCTCTATGATCTGATACGGTTCGCGTTCGAAACCCTTGGAAGCCAAGGTGGCGGCCACGTCGTGGACATGCAATACGCGGAAACCCTTGGCTGTCGCGCGATCAGTCACCGCAGCTACCGCTGCTAGCAAAGGTTTTTCGGTAGTGACCGTGTAATCCAAGCAAATCCGGGTCTGCTGCATCATCGCTTTACCTTTCTTGACCTTGCGTCATTTTACGCTGCTCCTGGCCGCTAGCCAAGAT
>JACQUT010000389.1 GCA_016267585.1 Cyanobacteria bacterium NC_groundwater_1444_Ag_S-0.65um_54_12 | reverse complement strand
TGGCTATGCCGTGCGTTCAATTGATATGGCTGTCATGCCCGCTAGACTAGCGGTTATTGGTGAGGTAGCGTCGGCGCAGTGCTGGGAACGACCTCTGGCCAAAGGTGAGGCGTTACGCATCATGACCGGTGCTCCGCTGCCATCGGGTGCCGATGCGGTCGTAAAGGTAGAGGATAGTGAAGAGAATAACGGTACAGTATTGCTGACCGTACCGGTCATGACCGGGGAAAACGTACGGCCTGCTGGTGAGGATCTGCGGGCAGGTACCGTGGTGCTTGAGCCAGGCGCGGTATTTACGCCAGCACGTATTGGCATGGCGGCGGCCATTGGACGAGCGAAGGTATTAGCGATTCCCAGAGCTACTGTGGGTATTATCACTACTGGCAATGAACTGGTAGAGCCAGGTCAATCGCTTGGGCCCGGGCGGATACGCAATACCAATGCTTATGCGCTTTTTGCGCAAGTGCTGGCAGCCGGAGCGCTGCCAAGTTTGCTGGGTGTTTGTCCAGATGATTATGACCTTACGGTAGCGCGGTTGGTCGAAGCTGTTGACACTCATGATGTGGTAATCAGCAGCGGCGGCGTTTCACTAGGTCGCCATGATCATGTCGGCAAGGCACTTGCCAGCATAGGGGAGGTCAAATTCACTCAGGTGGCGCAGCAGCCTGGTAAACCGTTGACTTTCGCGGCGGTACGCGGCAAACCAGTTTTTGCTCTCCCTGGTAACCCCATTTCAACTCTGGTGAATTTCGAGATATACGTGCAGCCCGCACTGCGCTTACTTATGGGGCACTCACGGTATGAGCGGCGGCGCATGAGTGTAACGCTGGGTGAGGACATAGCAGGAAAGCCTGGTAGAGCGCGCTTCTTGCGGGTAGTCGTGGCAGATGGCGTGGCGCGCCTGGCCGGTCCGCAAGGCTCAGCGCTCTGGCACACCATGATCAAGGCGAATGCCTTGACCTGTATTCCGGCAGAAGTTGGTGCACTGGCAGCCGGTAGCCAATTGGAAGTGGTAATGCTAGATGAAGTATGAGCGCTCAAGTATACCGGATCATGACGAAGCAGCTGGCCCCGCGGAACGGTTACGAAGTGAGCTGACGCATTTTGATGCAGCTGGTAGAGCCCGCATGGTCGATGTATCAGCCAAAGCACCCACAGTGCGCGAGGCGATCGCCACTGCAACAGTCGCGATGCTCCAGCCAACCTGGCAGATGATCCGGGAAGGACGCCATGTCAAGGGGGATGTTTTAGCGGTCGCTCAGGTTGCAGGCATCATGGCCGCCAAGCGAACTGCCGATCTAATCCCCATGTGCCATCCGATTCCGGTTGAGGCCATCGAACTGGCGTTCATGCCGAGCTGCGATCCTCCAGCTATCCACCTCACAGCCACGGTAAGAACAACCAGCCGCACGGGCGTAGAGATGGAAGCGCTTACCGCGGTAACGGTTGCCGCGCTTACCATTTATGATATGTGCAAGGCCGTCGATCGCGAGATGACCATCTCGCGGGTCTGCTTACTCCGAAAGACTGGTGGTAAAAGTGGGCACTGGGAACGCGCCGGTTCAGTCGATGAAGCATAGCAGGCTAGCAGACTGCGGCCTGATAGAGGTATAGATGAGCGCTCAAGCTTTCAGCATAGGTATCTTGACCCTATCGGATACCGGGGCAGCCGGCCAGCGGATCGATCGATCGCGTGAAGAAATTGTAAACTTGCTAGATAAGCTGCTGGCCGATGGTAAGTGTGAGGGACAGGTAGCACAGCGTGCCATTTTGCCGGATGATCGCGAACGCATAGCCAAGCAGCTTTGTACCTGGTCCGATGACGTTGGGCTGGATCTCATCATAACGACCGGCGGCACTGGTTTGGGGCCACGTGACGTGACTCCCGAGGCAACTCGCGATGTCAGCGATTATCTCGTGCCAGGCATGGCAGAAGCCATGCGGCAAGTTGGTCTGGCCCAAACTCCCATGGCGATGCTTTCACGTGCCGTGGTAGGTGTGCGTGGACGCACCCTTATCGTCAATTTGCCAGGGAGCCCTAAAGGGGCGAGAGAATCCTTGGCAGCCTTGCTGCCAGCTCTGCCCCATGCTCTGGAGATTTTACGCGGCCGCGGGGGGGAAGACCGGGCACACGGTCAGCTTTGATCTCTAACTCAACCAAAACTTGTTACGATTGCCTGGCTGGGGGCACAATTAGCTATCAATGGCTCCATGTTCTCAAGCTTTTTGACAGCTGGCTTTAGGAGGTTAGCTTGGACGCGCAAGTCGCGTGGCACCGGTTTGTTTGGGGTCTCGGTATGGCCACTGTTCTTTTTACCGGTGGTATAGCCGTCAGTGCCCAGCAACAGGAAGAAGATTCTACGCTAAGGCCACCGGCGGAAGCTAGCCCTACCCGAGATGCTTTACCGCCGCAAGTGTTGACCGAGCAGGATGCGTTGCAGCCAGTGTACCAGGGCATGCAGCAAGCCGTCTCGTATTATAGCCATGCCGTGGACGCCACCAGCAAAAAACTGGTGTCACTGTTGCAGGATCTGGCTCGCAATGAAGT
>JACQUT010000388.1 GCA_016267585.1 Cyanobacteria bacterium NC_groundwater_1444_Ag_S-0.65um_54_12 | reverse complement strand
GAGCCGGTTCCTTCTTTCGTCAAAACCCTACGATCGTAAGTAAATCCCGAATTTCTCTGTATAATCGAGTTTCTTTACGAAAATCGCCACGAAAGGAGGTGATAGCAGATGTTCGGCCCTCACTTGATGGTTGATGCGTACGACTGCAGTCGCGCTAAATTAGAGGATCTCGGCCTGGTGGCGTCGATTCTGGATGAGTTCCCCACCGCCATCGACATGACCAAGATCATGCCACCTTACGTTTTTCGTTATTCCGGGGAAGTGCCAGAAGATTGGGGAGTATCCGGAATCGTATTGATTGCCGAGAGTCATATCAGCATCCATACTTTTCCCGATAAAGGCTTTTTTAGCCTGGATATTTTCTCTTGTCGGCCCTTCGACGTCGATTATGCTACCCATTACATGGTGCAAGAATTCGAAGCGCGCAAATTTGATCGCCAGGTAGTTTCCCGTGGCCGAGAATTCCCTCGCAGCCCTGGCCGAGCCACCCGTATTCTGGCTGAAGAACGCGGACGGGTTTCATTGCCCTTTTCCTGACTGACTGCGAGTTAAAGGCCGGCAGGCAGCCGGCCTTTTTGATTGCTTTTTTGGCATCAGGTATCTACCATGCGATGTTCAGCATACCGGTGGGAGGCTAGGTCATGGTGAGTTTTCGGGAGGCAATGGGCCTCATCGTTCCCTACGCGCGACGCCGAGTCGTAGAGCAAATCAAGGCGGTCGCAATAATAGTTATTTACCTGATCTTTTTCCAGTCGCTCGTTTTGGGAATCCCGATCGCAGAGGCTTCCGTCATTGCCCTGGGACTCTCGCTGGTAGTATTTGGGCTCACTTTCTTCATGGAAGGCCTCGTTCTCGGCTTGATGCCGCTAGGCGAGGTCATCGGAATCAAGCTGCCGCAAAAATCCAAGTTGCCAGTGATTTTGTCCTTTGCGTTCATTCTGGGGATGGGAGCCACCTTCGCCGAACCAGCCGTCGGGATCCTGAAGGCTGCTGGATCGTCGGTCAAGGCCTGGGAGGCACCGCTCCTGTTCATGTTGCTAAACAAGCACTCTACCGCCTTGGTCTACGCCGTCGGCATCGGGGTGGGCGTAGCGGTAGTTGCCGGCATGCTGCGCTTCCTCTTCAACTGGTCACTCAAACCATTCATCTACGGCCTGACCCTCGCCGTCGCCGGTATATCGGTTTGGTGCTACTTCGATCCCAACTTGATCTACATTACCGGGCTAGCCTGGGATTGCGGCGGCGTCACGACAGGGCCGGTAACCGTGCCACTGGTGCTGGCCCTCGGGATCGGCGTCTGCCGCGTGGTTGGCAGCAAGGATTCAGCAGCTAGCGGCTTTGGAGTGGTAACCCTGGCTTCGCTCTTCCCGGTTCTTTCCGTACTGATTTTGGGCCTCAGTCTAGCCGGCGCGGTACCCAAGCCCTTGCCGCAGGCAGAGTTCTTGAGCTCGGGTCACCGGTCACATGTCGAGGTTCTGTTCGAGGACCAGGCTGCTTTGACGCGTTATGTCCTGGAAAACGCCTCGCCCCAGGGCCAGCTGGCATACTTTGACGGTAATGCCGCTGCTCTGGATGCTGCCAAAGTGCAATCTGGCACCAGCAAGGCAGCTAGCCAGCTGCGCACTCCCTTAGAGGTGCTGCGTGCCAATACTATAGTTGCCTGGCAGGCCATCATTCCACTATCGCTGTTCATGTTGCTGATCCTGGTTGGTCTCTTGCGCGAAAAGCTTCCCCGCGCCGACGAGATAGCCTTGGGAATAGCCTTTGCAGTCGTCGGCATGACCATCTTCAATATCGGAATCGAGCTGGGCCTTGCCAAGCTGGGAAATCAGGTCGGTAACAAGCTTCCATCGGCCTACCAGGCCATCTTGCTGCCCGAGGAGGCTAGAACTATCCCCGATTTCGCTGCGTCTTTGGTGCAACGAGCGGTAGGACCGGATGGTAAAGTGCAAGAGTTCTACTACCGCGTCGATCACCATGGCTATAAAGCCACGCCTTTCGAAGCAAACCAGTTTGACCAAGCGAGACATGAATACAACTACGTGCCGACCAGGGGGCCACTTTTCGGTGGCGAGCGCGGTATAGCAGGCATCGCAGTCGTGTTGGTTTTTGCTTTTGTGATGGGCTATGGTGCAACCCTGGCCGAGCCGGCGCTCAATGCCCTGGGCGGAACGGTAGAGCAGATCACAGTAGGTACCTTCAAGAAAACTGTACTCATGCAGGCAGTTGCCCTGGGGGTCGGTGTGGGTATTGCGCTGGGTGTTGCCAAGATAATCTGGGATCTGCCTTTGGTATGGTTGCTGGTTCCACCTTACCTGGCGCTCATGTTGGTATCGTGGATGTCTACCGAAGAGTTCGTCAACATCGGTTGGGACAGTGCCGGGGTAACTACGGGACCCATCACCGTGCCTCTGGTACTCGCAATGGGCCTGGGCATCGGTGGCCAGGCCGGCGTAGTCGAAGGCTTCGGTATACTGGCGATGGCTTCTGTTTGTCCAATCCTCTCGGTGCTGGGGGTTGGTCTTGTAGTAACCAAGCGGCGCCAGGCCGCCTTGGCGGAAACGGGAACGGTTAGCAAAGATACTAGCCTGAACCAGGTCATTCCGGCAGTTGCCAAAGGAGTGCCCCAGACATGAACGAACGAGCCGTTTGCAAGATCACATCGGTGGTCAACAATTCGGTCTTCCCTACGGTAATCTCTGCCCTCGAGCGGGCTGGCGTTCGTTATGTCTACTCGGCGGCCGGACGCACTGCAGTGCTAGATCAGCGTCGCGGATGGTATTCCGCTTTTCGACCGGGGCCGTCGCTCAGTGACGATCCAGTGCACGTCGTGCGGTTCTTTGTTGATCATGCGGTCGAAGAGGCTGTCATGGCCCTGTTGGTGCAGTATGCACGTTTGCAGAACCCCGGCATGGGCTCGATTTACAGCGAAGACGCTATCATAGCGAAATCTCATCCCTTCTGCCGTGAAACCCTGGAGCTGCAAGACATGCTACCTCCAGCGAAACTGTACCGTGATCTGGTCGGGGTTTGCTGCATTGTGCAGCGAGGCGAAGGCGATGTCCTATGCCGCGCCGCCCTCGAGGCTGGTGCCGTTCCGACTGTTACTTACGGCATCGGGACTGGCATCAGGGATAAACTAGGCCTGCTAAGAATCACCATTCCGGCCGAAAAGGAGGTTATCACCCTGCTAACTGGCACGACTGATGTGTCTTCGTTGCTCGAGATCCTGATCGAAACTGGCAAACTTGATCAGCCAGGTCGTGGCTTCATCTACACCTTCCCGGTTCGCCAGGGGCTGATTGACACCAGGATCTCGCGTGGCGGCACCGCCCACGTCGCCAGCATCGAGCAAATCGTTACGGCTCTTGACCACATGTGTGGCGGCATGGAATGGCGCCAGGTTGGCCATGACCAAGCCGCAGTCCGCTTGCGACCTTACTTCACTGGAATCGATTTCAGCTTGATCTGCGAAGAGGTGCGCGGTCCTGATCTCGTCAAGTCAGCAATGGCTGCCGGAGCACCCGGTGCCACCATCGAACAGCTCAAGATTGTAAATGATTGTGGAATTGACAAGATCTCCCCGGCTCGGGTCAGCTGCAGAATGGTGGTGCCGCAAGAAATGGTTGCTAATATCCTGGCGGCAGTGGATCGTGCCGGAGCTTTCGATGATGTTTCTCACGGTATAGTGGTCCAGAGCCCGATTCCGCGAGCATTCACCTATCTACCAAAACGTGACGGCTAAATAGCCAGCTAACAGCTCGCCAAGTGAGTCTCTCCTGGTGAATGCGGATGCAAACCGAATGCTGCAATGACCCAAGGGAATACCAATTAATCTTATTGCGAGCAGCTTAGCACCGCCGCCTGCGGCGAAGTTAATGTAACAATCCCTCGTCATCAGCGGAGAGGGGGGGATTTGAACCCCCGGTAGAGGTAGAGCCCCTACGACGGTTTAGCAAACCGTTGCCTTAAGCCGCTCGGCCACCTCTCCAGGCAAGATAATCTCAGCATAACACCCCTCGCTTTGCGGCTCAAGGATCTTTCTAAAAATGGATGATGTAATATGAGATGCATGCGTGTTTCCTTGCTGATGGTTATCTTGCTAGTGGTCCTGGCAACCAGCGCTTGTTTGGCTGATAGCGCTTCGCGCGTGGTCATCAGGGCAGAATACGGGCCAGCTGCGCCCGCCAGAATCGTGCAAGATTTACAGCAACGTGTACCAGATGCCGCTCCTGACCTGGTTCGTAAGAGTCTACCGCCAGCGCTAGCCGATCATGCTTGGCAGTTGCAAGTAGCGAGGTCTGAAAGAGGGGTCCTTTTATCTATCGCCCTCGAAGGTACTCCCAACGAAGCAAAGGCTTTGGCTCTAGCAGTGATATCCCCGTTAGAAGAGTTTTTGCAGGAGACGGGCGGTGATTATAGCCAGCAGGTGACGCTACAAACTAGCTGGTTACAGCTTCCCGTTAATTTGGAATTGCGAGAGCTACGTGATTTATCGCGGTTCCAACAAGGTGCGCTATGGGTTTTTTTGGCGATCGTCGGTGGAACATTGAGTGTCTTTCTGGCATGGCGTGGTTTTCGGCGTCTTAATAAACTAGCGTTTCCTAACTATTGGGGATGGCCAGTAATTGGCTTGCTGCCAGAAAGTCTGACAAAGGTAGCCAAGCCCTATCATTTGCAGTCTAAACCTTGTCAGGCCATGGGACATTTTTTCTTACAGTGCAGCAAAGTATTACGTG
>JACQUT010000039.1 GCA_016267585.1 Cyanobacteria bacterium NC_groundwater_1444_Ag_S-0.65um_54_12 | reverse complement strand
GATATAAGGATTGTAATACTTCTTGCCGGTATTTGGGCAAAGTATAAGTATCTTTGTTGACGCAATCCCACTTGTTGACTACTAGCACCATGGCTTTCCCGCTTTCTCGGGCAATTCCCGCCAGGCGCTTATCCTGGTCGGTGACCCCGTCCAGCGCATCTAGTATGAGCACGATCACATTGGCTTTATCGATCGCCTTGAGCGCGCGCACGACTGCAAACTGCTCCACCCCATAGGGAACCTTGGCCTTGCGACGGATACCGGCAGTATCGACTAGCACGACAGGCTGATCGCCGACTTGCATGTAGCAATCGATAGCATCACGCGTCGTGCCGGCTGCGCTAGAGACAATCATCCGTTCCTGGCCCAGCAAATGGTTTACTAGTGAACTCTTGCCTACGTTGGGCCGTCCTATGATGGCAATACGAACGGCTTCCGGTTCTTCTTCCGGCAGCTCGCTACAGGGGAGTGCCGCTACAATGGCATCTAGCAAGTCGCCAGTTCCGGTGCCATGTTGCGCCGATACTGGCATGGGATCTCCCAGCCCTAGCTCATAAAACTCTAATGCTTGAGGATCGTCGCGTATGCTGTCGCACTTGTTGGCAGCTAGCATGACGGATTTTCCAGATTTACGCAAAATCCCGGCGATATCGCGATCGGTTGCCGTAATGCCACTACGGGCATCGACCATTAAAAGTACGACATCAGCTTCGGCAATTGCCAGCTGTGCTTGCTGCGCCACGGTTTTCAGTAGCTCATCGTGGGTACCTGGTACGATACCGCCGGTATCCACCAGCAAAAAATCTCGCCCGTTCCAATCGGCGCGTATATATAGGCGATCGCGGGTGATGCCTTCTTCTTCATGCACGATAGCTTCTTGTCTGCCTATGAGGCGATTTAGCATCGTGGACTTTCCCACGTTAGGACGGCCCACCACGGCTACCACCGGGAGGCTCAAAGCAGGACCTCGAATGGCTCGGCTTCGTGAAAGCCCTCTATCAAGAGCGTTGCTGGCAATCGTTTGCGCAAGTAACCCACCAGAAAATCTACTACCGGTTCTTCGGATGTTTGGTGCCCGATCTCGAGTATGGCGATCTGACGATCTCGTGCTTCCAATGCAACATGATAACGGATTTCTCCGGTAATGAAGAGGTCGACTTGCTGGCGCTCTGTTGCTGCCAGCAGATCACTGCCAGAACCCGCGCAAATTCCAACTCGCTTCACCAGTTTTTGACTGGCGCCAACCAAGCGTATACCGTTGGGTGCCAGCGCTTGGCGAATCCGGTTAGCAATGGCACTGATAGTTAGTGGTTCTGGCAGATCACCACAGAGGCCCATTCCATTGGCCTCGGGAGCGAGCACTTGCTCGAAATCCCAACCCAGCAAGTCAGCGAGCCGGCGATTGCAAGCCACGACGTCGAGGTTGGTGTGTGCGGTATACAGCGCAATGTCGTTTGCTAACAGTCTGGACGCTATACGCCCAGGGCCACCAGTAGTTAGCAATTGCCGCAGCGGTTTGAAAAAAAGCGGGTGGTGTGTGACGAGTAAATTACATTGCAAGTCTATCGCCCGCTGGCAGGCTGCCAGTGAGGCATTGAGCGCCACCAGAATTCCTTTTAGCTCGCCGGCCAGATCGCCGACTTGCAGGCCACAATTGTCCCAATCGGCAGCCAGGCTAACAGGAGCCAGTGTTTCCAGTAATGTGGCGATCGCGTATTTATCCATAGGAGAGTAAGCCATGCTACCACGCCAAGGAATCCGTTATACTAATTAAAGAATGATCAGGAGCGCAAATCAAGCGGTACGGCCTCTGACAGCTGCCAGAGATAGCCATGGCTGGTCAGTAGGAGGCTGTGCACTGGCGGAGCTGGCACGACAATATGGCACTCCACTTTATGTAATCGATGAAGCTACGGTAGAAAGCGCCTGCCAAACTTTCCGGTTAGCACTGGAACGTAGCTATCATGGTGCCCATGAGGTCATTTATGCCAGCAAGGCTCTTTGTCAACTGGCTATTTTACGTCTCGTCCACTACCAGGGATTGGGAATAGAAGTAGTATCTGGTGGCGAGCTGGCCACTGCTATGCAGGCCGGTATACCGCCGGCACGTATCTTTTTACAGGGTAACGCTAAATCACGGCACGAGTTGGCAGCGGGTATCGCCAGCCGGGTGGGGCGTTTCATGGTAGATAACCTCGACGAACTGGAGTTACTGATAATTTTGGCGCGCGAGTCAGGTTGTAATATAGATGTAATTTTGCGAATTGCTCCTGGCATCACTGCCGATACGCATGATTTTTTGCGTACCGGACGAGCTAATAGCAAATTTGGTCTTTATGTTCCCAGAGATCTAGATGAAGCGATAAGACTGATCAAGGCTGCTCGCGAGATTCAGTTCCGCGGACTGCAAACGCATGTAGGATCACAGTTGTTAGCTGTCGAGCCTTATTTGGCTGCTAGCAAAGTAGCGGTGGCGCTGGCCTCATATTTAAAGACCGCGCATGACCTGGCAGTGGAAGAACTGGATATCGGCGGTGGCTTTGGGATGGCCTATGTGGAAGGCGATGCTCCATTCAATATTGCAGAATGCTTAGCTAGTATAGCCCAGACCATTACCCAGGAGGTACGGCGTTTCGCCCTGCCATTGCCCAAGCTCATGGTAGAGCCGGGCCGTGCCATTGTCGGCCCGGCAGGCTGCACTATATATTCCGTAGCGACACGTAAGGAATATGATGACCAGACACGCTATCTGCTGGTGGATGGTGGCATGGCTGATAATCCTAGACCTATTACTTATGGAGCGGCCTATTCTTGCGACGCGGTATGCTCGGGCGGCACCACCAAAATCTGGACTTTGGCTGGCAAAGCCTGCGAAGAAGGCGACGTCATCATTAGCTCTGCTCGTCTTCCCTCGCTCACAGTAGGCGACTATGTGGTCGTTTGGGGAACTGGTGCTTACACTTTTTCCATGGCTAGCAATTATAATCGTTTAACCAGACCAGCTATGGTTTTGGTCAAGCAAGGCAAAGCTGAACTCATCAGAGAGCGTGAATCCTATGCTGACCTGATAGCTCTCGATAGGTTGCCGGAGCATCTGAGCAGCCGATGACGATGGATCTCATATTCGGTACCTTGAAGCATTTCGTCTCATCTTTGCGTTGGCAAGACGCGCTAGATATCGCTCTGGTCAGCTTCATACTATATCGTTTGTTTTTACTTATCCGCGGGACCCGTGCCGTACAGCTATTGCGTGGCTTGCTGCTATTACTGTTAGCCTATTTGATCGCCAATGCTTTGCAGCTCCATACCATTACCTGGTTAGTGCAAAGCACGGCCACGATGATTATCGTGGCGATTCCCATAGTATTCCAGCCAGAACTCAGACGGGCACTTGCTTTGCTAGGACAAGGAGAGCTTTTCCGCAGCGAATCGTTTGTTGCCGGTAAGGGGGTAGCTGACCCCACTCACTTGATAGACGAGCTAGTGGCAGCCGTGAAGTACTTATCGAGTCGGCGAACCGGCGCTCTCATAATTATCGAGCGTCAGACCGGTCTAAACGAGTTCATAGAAACTGGTACCCCGATTCACGGACTGGTATCGGCTGAATTACTGACCAGCCTTTTCCAGACGGCTAGTCCGCTGCATGATGGGGCTCTGATAATTCGTGGCGATCGAATCGCCGCTGCTGGCACGTTGCTGCCTTTATCAGAAACTATTCGCCGTAGCGCCAGGCGCCCTATCGGGACACGGCATCGCGCGGCATTAGGCCTTACCGAAACTACTGATGCGGTGGCCATAGTAGTCTCGGAAGAGACCGGAGCCATATCCGTAGCGCAAGAGGGAAAGCTACAGCGCTTCATGGGCGAGGAAGATCTGCGTACTCGTCTAGAAATGCTATTCTTGGTTCCTCGCCCGGCAACGCAACTTAATCTTGGTCTGGCCTTTTTTCAGCGGAAATGAGATATGCCAGAAAAACAAGCGGAATCTACTACTGGTTTGCGGGTGCTAGCCATGCTGATGGCTGTCGTGCTTTGGGGATTTGTGGGGATTTCGCAACACCACCTGATGCTCGAGGTGGCGCAAAGGCGGTTCGCTATCGGAATCGAGATAAAGCACGCCCCGCCTACCATGAGATTACAGCTAGAACCAGCATTAGCTGAGGTATTAGTAGAGGGTGCCGCCAAGGAGGTGGGACATCTTTCCGACGCCGATCTATCTGCTTTCGTAGATTTGCGCTTTCGCTATCCGTTAGCTGAGCGCATCCCTATTCACGTCTCCGTACCTGGCGGAATGCGTTATCAGGTTTCACCGGAATATGCCAAGGCCATAGTTATTCCTGACCTGCGGGTAGATGATGGCGACAGAAAGTAATTAGCATAGGAGTTATCGTATTGTGGTTACTGTACCTTCATTGAATTCGTCCTGGGCAGGAATCGATAGGGCTACTTTGCCACGTCATATTGCCGCGATCATGGATGGCAACAGGCGTTGGGCCCTTGCGCGGCAGCTACCAGGGAAAAATGGGCATCGCGCTGGCCGCGATACGTTACGTGAACTGGTAAAGAGCTGCCTGGAGCTAGGCATTCCGTATCTTACGGTTTTCGCTTTCTCGACCGAGAATTGGAAACGTTCGGCTGACGAGATTGGTTTTTTATGGGTGCTGTTGCGTGAAACGCTGGAGCGCGAGGCAAAAAAACTTTGCGAAAATGATGTGCGCTTGCGCTTTATCGGAGAGATCGGTGAGTTAGCGCCCGATCTGCAAGTCCGAATACGAAGAGCTGAGGGACTTACCGCCACTAGCCGGAGCCTTACCTTGAATATTGCTTTGAACTATGGCGGTCGGCGCGAAATTGTCGCAGCAGCTCGACAGCTAGCTCAAGCTGTGCTGGCTGGTGAGCTTGCACCGACGCAGATCGACGAGTCGGTATTCAGCACTTATCTCTATACCAAAGATCAGCCGGATCCGGATTTACTGATCAGAACTTCGGGCGAGTTTCGCATCAGCAATTATCTGCTTTGGCAACTAGCTTATGCCGAAATTTATGTCACCAAAGCATTATGGCCGGATTTCAACCGGCAAGATCTGTGCGAAGCTTTGCTGGAATATCAGCGCCGCGATCGCCGCTTTGGCGCCAGGCCATGATCTGGTTGCTCTGGGGTGAAGATAGCTATGCTCTGGCTGCGCGAGAACAGCAGCTGACGGATGAACTGGTAGAACCGGCTTGGCGCTCACTCAATCTAAAGATTTTTACCGAAGCCGGGGTATCGGAAGCTGAAGTGGTACAAGCAGCGCGAACCTTGCCCTTCTTGGGAAATCGCCTGGTCATAGTGCGAAATTGCTCCTGGTTTAGCAAAGCGCTATCCAGTGCTACCAGTGGCAACGAAGACCAAGCAGTGGCACTACCGGGAAAAAGAGCTGTCAGAAGCCAAAATATGCCAGATGACTATAGCCTGCGTGCGCTACTGACAGAAGGACTACCTGGCAACTGTCACCTGATCCTTTGTGTACCACACCCAATCCAGCAAAGAATGGCGACAACCAAAGCTATGCTGGCCGCAGCAGCTGATGGTAAAGCGCAAGTTTGTGAATTTCCAGCCGGCGATCCTTATCGTCCCGAGTCAACTGTGGTATGGCTGGAACGGTTAGCTCGTGAGCGGGGTTCACGCTTGGCGCCCGGGGTTGCCAGAGCTTTAGTAGTACGCTTGGGGCAGGACAAGTACCTGCTAGAGCAGGAGTTACAAAAGCTCGCCAATCATGCGGAAGATCGCCCTATCAGCCAGTCTGATGTCAAATTGCTTTCACCGCCCGGCGATCCGGATATCTTCGAGTTACTGTCAGCAGTGCTCCGGAGAGATCTGGCGGTAGCGGTAGGCCATTTGCGTCGCATCAGTCTATACGAGCCGTCGCTCAAGATTCTGGCCACGTTGACGACATTATTGCGGTTGTGGTTGCAGGCCAAGACTATGCAGGAACGCCGGTTGTCACCGGAGGAGATTGCCAAAGCCCTCGGTCACTCTCCGGGCAGAGTAAGAAGGGATCTCGAACGAGTACGCGACTGGTCAAGCAGAGATCTTTTGCGGGCGCTGGGTCAGCTAGCTCAAACCGAGGCAGCAATCAAAGGATCCACCTTGCCAGAAGCCATAGCTTTGGAACGGTTTTTGGCAATGCTCGCGAGCCGCTGAACCGGACTGGCTCGGTGTCGCTATATTTATGGACGCTCAAGATAAACTTGGCGATCTGGTGGGTATAGTAGTAAAGGATTTTCTAGCTAGTGCTAGATGGAGCAGCGCAAAGGGGAGCGAGAGATGGGGAAAATGCCGATCTCGTTGTTGGTGAATGCTTGGAGTCGGCAGCTGGCAGCAGTCTTGGTAGTATTGGCGAGTGGTTGCACTACTGCATTGCCTCGTGTCGATACACCAACCGTACCGCCATTAGCTGGTCAGGTAGATTTTGGCACTCCGCGTAAAGTGGCCGCTACCATGCAGCAGATTGGTGAAGGTGCCACGGTTTCCTTGATTGATCCAGTATCAGGCAATACGATTTCTACTGCTTTGACCTCGCCAGCGGGGGCTTTTTTACTTACTTTCAGCAATAATTTCTCGCCGCAAGAAGGTCCTTACTTTCTTGAAGGTGTCAAGGGGCTGCCGGTAGGCGGCGCGTTCAACCGGGTCGGGGCGCCACTGGCACGTGTCAGGACTCTTGTTTCTTTCCAGGGCCAGTGGAAATCGCTATCGGCGGGCGGAATAATCATGAGCAAAACTACCACTGCCATCAGCGCGCTATCTAACCTCAAAGGGCTCTCGGCGAGCCAAAATTTGGCTCTCATCGGAAAAGTCAGGCCTAAAGCATCCTCCCTGTTAGATGGCATAACTACGCCCGATAGCTTTACCCCGACCGCGGACATCAGTGACCTGGAGTACCATCGTACCTGGAAATTGGTCGATGGAGCTTTGCTGCAGGATGCCGATCCCATAGCCGCTCTCTTCCTGCGTCCCGCCGATGCTACCGCTAGCGCAACTTCGTCACTCGGGCCAGCTTTCGGTTTCTATCCTGGTATCGCCTGGGGTAGCGATGGGATGGCATTGCTATCTCTCGACCCCGCTACGGGCAGCGCTGGCAGTACGGTGACATTGCGTGGCCAAGGCCTCCCCACCGCCAGCGCTAGTATTCAGGTCTGGTTGCCGGGGGCTGGAGGTGGCATGATTAATTGCCCGGTCCTTTCCGCCAGCGCTGACGGCTCTAGCATCACCTTCCGGGTGGGGACAGCTCCAGCGCTCGGAGCAGTGAGCGTAGAGGTTCGTTATGGGCCGTGGACTAATAGTAGATTGGCCCTGACAGTAGAGTAGGGGAATATTTCCCCTTTGTTTTAGCGCAGCATGAGCATGAGTTCCCCCATAGAGGGGATCTCCTTCGGCGCGCAGCGCCGGGGGAGAGTGGGGGAACTCATGCTCATGCTGCGCTATATGCTGACATGGATCACTGCTATTCTTTGCCAGCTCTCGGCGTGCGTGGCCGTTCCACTAGCTAGCGATACTATTAGCATCCGCATATCGCAAGATCCGGATACACTTAACCCTTTCTTGACCGGTATGGCGGTAGCCCAGGATGTTGCCAGACCGGTATTATCTGGTTTGGTAGCGGTGGATGACCGGTTACGGATTTATCCTGAACTCGCCACCAGTGTTCCTTTGCCAGAAAACGGTGGCGTAACCCAGCAGCAAGGTAATCTTGTCGTCACTTATCAGCTGCGCCCGGGCATAAAGTGGCATGATGGAGCACCTTTTACTTCACGGGACGTAGCCTTTACCTGGCGCTTCGCGCTGAATCAGCGAGCGCGCATAATCGATCGCACAGGCTATGACCGCATTCTAAAGGTAGAAACGCCAGAGCCTTACCTGGTAAGAATAGTATTCCGTGGTATTTATGCTCCATATCTGAAGCTTTTCCATACGGTTTTGCCGGAACATCTGCTAGCTGAAGAAGTAGCGCCAAATGCTGCAAAATTTAACCAAAAACCGGTGGGGACTGGACCCTATAGAATAATTAAATGGGTGCCTGGCGATCATATCGAGCTGGTGGCTAATGATAACTATTTTAGAGGAAAGCCCAACATAAAGCGCCTGATACTACAGATATTGCCCGATGATAATACTGCTTTGGTACGATTAAAAGCCGGTGCGCTAGATGTCTACCAGGCGGTTGCACTTTCTCACTTACCTGTCATAAAGAAAATGAAAAATATCACATTAGTTTCGAGCTCTACTTTACTTTACGAGCATTTGCTCATGAATACTGCACAATCTCCTTTTGATGATAGACGGGTACGTAAAGCTATCGCTTTGGCTATCGACAAGGAAACCATTTCCCGAGAAATATACAGCGGTATGTTCAAACCAGCCTGGTGCGATCAGCCACCTTTGTCCTGGGCACATGACCCTTCATTGCAAGGGAAGACCGATCGCCGGCAAGCCATGGCCCTGCTGGAGGAGGCTGGCTGGCGTAGCGGGTCAGACGGCATACGCATGAAAGGAACACAGCGCCTTTCTTTCAATCTCCTCTTGACCGGTGGTAAAAAACCACGTGAGCTGGCAGCTCTCTTGATCCGTAGAGATCTTCGAGCTATCGGTATCGAAATGAGACTGCAAGCGATACCCGCTCCGCTATTTTTTTCGACCGAGGGCCCGATGAAGCAGAAAACCTTTGCCGCGGCAATGTGGGCCTGGGACACCGATGTAGATCCGGATCCTACCAACTTCTGGCACTCGGCGCGTATCCTGCCCCAAGGAAGTAACATATCACGGTTACGGAACGCACACCTTGATAGTCTATTGGAATTAGCCGCTCGTACTATCGATCGGGAAAAGCGACAAGCACTTTATCGGCAAATCTCGCGCCTGCTATTTGACGAAGTACCAGACATCCCCTTGCTGTACTGGGTAACCTTGAGTGCTTGCTCCTCACAGCTGGTGGGCTGGCGTCCCGGGCCGCTGGGTGGTCTTTGGAACTCTTATGAGTGGAAGATGGTGCGGTTGATTTAGCTGACCTGCTGGGTTGCCAATCCCCTTTCGATCATGACACAAAGAGTCTCTACGCTGATCAGCGAAAAAAGCTGTGCTGGTGTTACCTTTTCGGGCTCTGGCAGCTGTTTCAGTGCTGGCAGCAATTTTTGGAGTTCTTGTATAGTATCCGTGG
>JACQUT010000392.1 GCA_016267585.1 Cyanobacteria bacterium NC_groundwater_1444_Ag_S-0.65um_54_12 | reverse complement strand
GGCCTGGCGTGCTGCTTGCTCCATTTCGTCGACAACGTCTACTAGCTTTTCACTGAAAAGGGGATTATGGCCATGTACTACAATATTTACTTTTTCTGCTTTGAGATTATCCATTCCCATGCTGGTAAACCCCGGCTTGGGGGTGCCCAGCAAGACATCTTGCAATTCGGTTGCCATGAAAAGGCCGACCGCGTCATACATTCCCAGGCGCAGGCTGGCACGCAACAGCTCGAAGGTATTGCTCATCATTCCTTGTGCCGTGGCATGTTCGAACTTCATGATTTCCGCCACTACGCCCCGCTGTGGCACTAGCCCTGCTTCTATCAGACGCTGGTGCCTTTTCGGTGCCAGTGCCGCGAAAAAGCGCATCGGTTGCTCATGGAGGTTGAAACCGCCAGTAAAGTCTTCTTGTATTACGCGAGCTATTTCTCTGGCAATCGCCTTATCCTCTAGTCCTTCGATCATGATCCCGAGGCGCCCCGCCAGCGCGTGTAATTTCTTGATATCGCGCAGCTCGTAGTTGCCGTTGGTTTCCTCTTCTGCCACTTTGTAAAAAGTGGTTGCCACATCATAGGCGTGCGAGAGATGAGACGCCGCACCGCGCAGGGCAGTGGATAGAAACATGCTGGCGACCATGGAATCAGCGGTTTTACCGCAAGTCGAACGGTTCAGCACCGGAGAAACGGCTTTCATGTGCCGGGGCATGTCTTCGGTTGCCAAGCGACAAGGTCCCATGGCGCAATTACGACAACACACACCGCGAGTGCCAAAACTGCAGCGATCCTTCAGCCCCAACAAATCGGAATCATAAGCTGCTTGCACATCCCAGACCGTTTCAATGCCCAGGTTTCGCAAATGCTGGAGCATCTGATCCATTTGCGGATCTAGTACCGTCTTGCCACGTACCCGCTTTTCTTGCGTAAGCAAATCGTGAAAACTGTCAGACATCGGGTAACCTCTCCTCTCCGGTTTAGCAGCTAGCTGGCCAAGACTCTATTCAGGTATTTTGCTGTTTACCAGCAAATAATGCTCGGCAAGCGCAACTAAGGCTTCGGCACGGCTAACGCCCTCTGGCAATTTGTTGCTACAGTCGTCTAGTGCTTGCAATACCTTGAGCGCTTCTTCATTGCGCAGTTCAAAAGACAAAAGTACCTTGCGCTCTACCGTTCCTGCTGGCAGATCGTGAACCGCGTGAGCGGTACGAGGATTTTTCGAGGCATTACGCACTGCAGCGAAGCTGCGAGCCATGGCTTCGTCCATGGTAATGCTACCTTCGATTACCTTTTCGGCGTAGAATTCGAGCATCCCGGTTTTTTCGCAGAGACGCTTAATTGCCGTTAGCCTTTTCTTGTCCACTTTCTATAGCCTGTAACAGTGCTTCCAATTGACCGGCAATTGCCGAATTGGCGGGAAGACTTTCATGGGTACCGATAGCCGCCAGATCGCCAGCAGCCAAGCTCGGCTCGTAGGGAATAGCGGCGAGCAAAGGAATCCCACCCTCGCCTAAAGCATGCTTTATGGCAGCTAACTCCAATTCGCCGGGTATTTTATTGGCGATCGCACCGACGCGGCGTACACCGATTTGGCTGGCCAGATCACGAATCCGCAGCGCGGTTTCGACAGAACGCATCCCGGGCTCCACCACTATGAACAGCCAGTCCACCCGTTCTATGGTACTGCGCCCTAAATGTTCCAGGCCGGCCTCCAGGTCGATCAGGACTGCTTCGCCTTCTTGCCTGACGATATGTCGCAGTAATGCCTTCAATAACGCATTCTCCGGGCAAAAACAGCCACTTCCGGCGGTTTGCACGGTACCTAACTGCAATAGAGCGATATTTGGCGTTACGGCTACGCCACAACGCTCGACCAGATCAGCGACCGCCGGATTCAGGGTAAATAAACCACCACCGCTGCCACCAGCACGTTCCGCTATCAATTCTTTCATGGCGGAAATCGGCACTATGCTTTGACGCGTCGCTTTAGGCACCCCCAAGGAATAAGCCAGATGATTGACCGGGTCGGCATCGACTGCCAGCACGCGATAACCGCGGCGGCTCAATTGATGCGCCAACAAAGCCACCAGCGTCGTTTTCCCGACGCCGCCCTTGCCAGCTACCGCTAGCTTCAAAGCGTCGGTACTAACACCAGCTCACCGGTGCGCATGTCAGTTGAACTGATCGCAACAGCTGGCACCATACACTGTTGATCGAGCGCATCCACCAGAACGACTCCACCTGCTTCTACTTTGGCAGTGACGACATCATCCATCAAGAGCGAACGCGCTCCCTTGTCCAAGAGAAATACCTTGAAATCACACATGCTGTTTTGTCCTCGTCATACTCTTGTTTTATACCCACCTTTTACTATTAGAGCAACGAGTTCCCCAAAACTTTTTTATAGTGCCTGTTACTATCCAAGAACTGTCTAAACAATTCTAGCCTAAAATAGGCTGATGATTGGCAGTTCTGCCTCATGGCAGCTTGGCCAGCTGGCCGATCGGGTTGCCGGCAAGTAGCGCCGCTCGCCACCGGTAGGACCATTGCCGATCCTGGTAGGTCAAGGTGGTTTGCCCGTAAAGCAGCGTGCCAGCGTTCTTCAGCTCCACGCGGCTCAGTACTTTGCTACCCTTGAATGATGGTCCCTGCCATACCAATTGTCCCTCTTGCACTTTGCCGGTAAGCGGCAGCGCGGCCAGCAAGTCTTTTGGCAAAGGATCATGCCCGATAAAGGGGAAACTCACTCCCTTGATCGTGTTGTTGCCATGATCTTCCAGACGCAGAAACCCACCGATATCTTTCTCGTTGTCATTACCTAGCCAGAAATAATAACCGGTAGGGAATGATTGCTGCTTTGGCCCGGATTTGCCTTTAGCCAGCTTGGCAGTATTTAGTTTTGGCAACTTGTCGATCGCGACAGCGGTCCCTTTGATGCCACCCAGCGCGATCCAGTCCCAGCTAGCCAGAGTTTGACGCTGGCCGTCGGGCCCGCTACGCACGAAACCTCTGGGAGCCCAGGCATTGCCCACCTCGTCGGTGGTCGAGTTCACGGCGATCGCCTCGATGCCGTGTTGTTGCACGGGTTTTACCTCGGCTGGTTCGGAGCTGCCATTGGAGTTAGCGTCCACCCAGATGCTCAGAGCTACCAGTTCCTTGCCCATCAACCATTTATCTTTATTGACATCCAGCGTGGCCAGGGCCTGGTAACCATTCTCCCAGTGCTTACCCCAGGTGTGGTTACCGAAGAGTTGCTTGCCGGACGTGATCTTACCGGTTCGCCCGGGATCCCAGACCAGGATTCCGGCGGTGGGCCCCGCCCATTCCCAGCGCATGGCGCCCTGGCCGTTCAGGTCGAAGCTGCGCAGCGCATTCATGGCAAGCAAGCGTCCGGGCCGCAAGTTCCAGTCGCTGCTGGCTAGCAGATCCGGCTTTCCGGTGCCCGCCAGATCCAGGATGATGGGGCTGTCATGGAAGGCATAGCCGGTGATGTTGACCATCATGGTTGCCCCGCCTTTCAGTGTCACCTCATGTGGAATATTTTTGTATCCGGTCAGTTCATTGTAAGCTTGTTCCATGCTGCTGACGGGAATGACACCGACAATGGAACCATTGGTATTGATCAGTACTATGCCATCGGACGTCGGTTCGCCCCATTGGTTGCGTGCTCCGGTATTTCCAATATTCAGGTCTATGTAATTGGCAATACTCGTATAGTTCAGTCCGACCGCCTCCTTGACCTTTTTTATGTTTTGAGAGCCACTTTCGCCATATTCTTCTCCGCAAGATTTGCAGGCGGCCAACACGTCTACTATATTTTGCCGCAAATTATTCGACCAGCCCACTTTGCTCTCTTGGCCGTCCCCGTCGACCCACGTCATGTTGTTGACAGCCCGATACAGTGCGTACACTTTTGTCGCTCCTGGTTGTTCCGGGCACTGGGCCGGTGCGGGAGGCACCGAGATCGCCAAATAGCCAGCGGTCAAGGATACGGTTGCCGTGGCGAACCATCCGAGCTGATTCTTCAACATTCCCCACTCCTTCTTATTACTGAGAGGGCTTGCGACTGGTCAGTTTCAACCTGGGTTTGTTATCAAAATTTCACTTTATCCAGATCTGCTTCGTTTTGTTTATTCTGTTTATTCTGTTTGTTCTGCTGCTGCCTTGACTGGCAGGAATTGACCGGAGATGGCACCAGACTGGTTAGTGTTACACTAGTATCTTTACACTTATGCTGACCACCGCATTCCTGTTCTAATTCCCTTGTGAACGTACCTGCAAGCGATAAGTGATCAGCTGTTATAGAT
>JACQUT010000384.1 GCA_016267585.1 Cyanobacteria bacterium NC_groundwater_1444_Ag_S-0.65um_54_12 | reverse complement strand
TGATGAGGTCGCCATCGACGAGGCCGGAAATGTACTAGGACGGATAACCGGCTCGTCTGCCGGTAAGACTATTCTGCTGCTTACTCATCTGGATACTGCACCAGCCGGTGATTCGAGTCAGTGGGAACGCGAGCCTTTCGGTGGCGAGCTCGCGGGAGGCTATCTGCATGGGTTGGGAGCTGCTGGCAGCAAGGGGGCGATCGCCGCTCAGCTGTATGCTGCCGCCGCCTGTAAATTAGCGGAACTGACGCGAGGCAATATTTTGGTGGCTGGCGTAGTGCATTCCGAACGGGCCGAATGCCTTGGTTCGCAGTATCTCTTCGATCATACTTTGGCCAAGCGCGATCTAAGGCCACAGTTAGTGGTGCTTGGCGATCCTACCGGCCTGGATATTTTTCTGGGACATCGGGGAAGGGCGGAACTGGAGATCACGACTATTGGTCGTACCAGCCATTCCAGCGCTCCTTGGCTTGGTCTGAATGCTGCTTACAAGATGATTCCCGTACTTGAAGGCATAGAGGAGCTAGGCACCGCTTTACCTAGCCACCCATTTCTCGATAAGAGCACGGTGGCAGTTACCAGGCTCGCCACGCATCCCCGAGACTTTTCAGTCATTCCTGATCGCTGTATAGCTCGAGTTGACAGACGTTTTTTGCCTAGCGAGTCTCTAGACACCATAACCAGCCAATTGCAGACCATCCTGAGTAGAGTGGCCGCCAAGGATGAGGAATTCAGGGGCGAAGTAGCTATACGCATGGTAGAGGAGCAGACCTATACTGGGTTTACCAGGAACATACCTAAGGTGATGGCAGCTTGGCTGACCAGCGAACGTCATCCCTTGGTCGGGCAGGCCAGCGTCATACTTGCCAGTATGGGCGAATTGCCGAGTTTTGATAAATGGTACTTCGCCACCGAGGGATCTTATGTAGGCGGTACGCTTAACTTGCCCACTATTGGCTACTCTCCCGGCGAGGAACGTTATTCTCACACCCCTTATGATCGGGTCAAAGTAGACTACTTGTGGAAAGCAGCCCTCGGTACGGCAGTTCTGGCATCGTCCGTTTGTGAGGAAGGCTATGCCTGAAGAACAAGCCACCTTTTTGCCCGATCGTCCGACCGGATTACTACTCTGGCAAGCTGGTGTGATTGTTCAGCATAACGAAGATTTGCTAACAGTACTGACCGCTCATGGTGAAACACCGGAAATTGCTGGCCGTGAGCGATTGGAGCGCTTGCTGGCTGATTCGCTGGTGCGAGAAGTAATTGACCGAGCACGGCTTGCGGGCATGGCTCGCCAAGAATTTCCACCTGCCTGGTGGCAGGGGCAAATCCTTGGTGTGGTGGCCTGGCGCTTACCGGAAGCCGTGCTATTGGTCGTGCAAAATTGGACGGTCATTCACCACCTCGCTCAGATGCAGCAGGAATTTGTAGCCAATGTTTCGCACGAGCTGCGTACCCCACTCACCAGTATCCGCATGGCTGCTGAATCACTGCAGCTGGGAGCTATGAGCAATGAGAAGCTGCGAACGAAATTTGCTTCCAATATCCAGCGAGAAGCTGAGCGGTTGAGCCGACTGGTAAACGAGCTACTGGTAGTTGCCAATCTTCATGGCCAGCCTACCTTGCATCTGGGCGACTTTACGCTCCTTGATCTTGCGCAGGAAGTTATCAGCACCTTGGAACCGCATGCCGAGTTGAACCATGTGCAGCTAAAGCTGAGTGTTCCACCGGAGCTGCCGCCATTTCGCGGCGATCGAGACCGCATTCAACAGGTCCTGATAAATTTGGTAGATAATGCCATCAAATTCACGCCAGCTTCCGGTGCCGTCACTCTCAAGCTGGCACAGCAAGCCGTAGATATCGTGATAGAGGTGAGCGACACCGGTATCGGCATTCCAGAGATCGATCGACCACGAATTTTTGATCGCTTTTATCGCGTTGATAAATCGCGCAGCCGCGTCACCGGTGGAGTAGGCCTGGGGCTTTCTATCGTCAAAGACATCATAGTAGCGCATGGTGGGACCATTGCAGTGACATCGGAACTCAATGTGGGCACCACGTTTACCATTCGTCTGCCTAGCTTGGCAGCTCGGCTGGGTAGTAGCAGTAAGGCCGGTGCCCGGTGAAAACCAGCTGGGTGCTGCCTCGGATCCTGCAATGAATCACAGTGAAGCGACGCACGATCTGCGTTTGCGGGGCTATCGCGTCACTCCGCAACGCGAGCGGATCTTGCAAGTTTTCTACGATCTACCTGCGGGCACCCATCTATCAGCAGAAGAGCTTCATCAGCTACTTAGCAATGAATCATCCACACCGATCAGCCTGGCTACTGCTTATCGCACCTTGCGTCTCCTGGCCAGTCTAGGCATGCTGCGCGAGCTGGATTTCTCCGAAGGGCACAAACATTACGAGCTAAACCGAGCAACCTGGGAGCCGCATCAACACTTGGTTTGTGTCGAATGCTCCACCCCGGTCGAGTTCACCGGCGCCGCGGTCGCCGATGCTGCGCGGCAGGTGGCAGAAGGCTACGGTTTCGAGGTGCTGGATATTCAGCTCAAGATTCATGGTGTTTGCGCTACCTGTCGTGGGCAGGGCAAGTAATCTTTCACTAGATTTAATCCAACCTTTCCAGCGTAAGCAGCACCTATTCCTTAGTTGTTAAAGATAAGACAACTAGCGGAGGAGCTGAAAATGTGCATAGGAAGCAATCCAGTATTACCACCTGCTGACGTTACTATCACGGTGCGACCCGCGAGTGTGCCTTCCACCTCTGATAGTGCCCCGACGCCAGAAGCCGAGGCAGCAACGCCCGCTATTGCCGCTACCGCCCCGGCAACAGTGGAAGGGCGTGGCCTGGGTGGTCATGTAGTAGATGTATTTCTGGGTATCGGCCTGAACTTTTACGATAAAGGGAGATTTTTGACCACCACCGTCATACATCCCTGGCAGACTGCCAAAGGGTTAGTGCAGACGCGTCCGGGTAATCTGGCACGTTCCATCGCTGAGCCCTATAGCCGAGCCATCAAGGAAGGTCGGCCGGGGATTGCCATCGGACGAGGCCTGGCCGAGATAGGAAGATTTTTTATCATTCCAACTCCTGGCTCGACCGGCAAATGAGTGGGCGATCGCCTGCTCGCTGAAAATTAAATATTAAGAAGGCTTTCTCTGAATTTAGTCCACTTTTCCGGTACAAAACAGGCAAGTGTTCTCTAACTGTTAGCGATAAGAGAAATTGACAAGCACGATACGAGTCGGTCAGCGAACAAGATGGGTTACGCAAAAGCGGATTCATTTCCGCACTAGGAGGGCCTTGAATGAGCAGTGTTGAAAATCCTAATCCTGCGATACCTCGGGCAAACACCCCAGTGGCTACGCCCGGTCAAGCCGCAGCTCCGCCAGCGGGTGCGGCGGAACCGCGGGCAGAAGAACGTGGACTGGGCGGCCATGTCGCCGATGTATTTCTGGGTATCGGTCAGGGCGGTTATGACATGCTCCGGGGAACGGTCACGATGGTGGTCCATCCGTGGCGGACATTCAAAGGTGTGGTATACGCTGCCACTCATCCAGGCGCGCTAGTGCAAGCTTTCGTGGAGCCCTATAGCCGAGCCATCAAGGAAGGTCGGCCGGGTCTCGCTATCGGGCGCGGTGTTGCCGAGATAGGCAGTTTCTTTGTGGGCGGCGCGATCGCCAAGGCGCTCGGCAAGGGTGGCAAGCTGGGCGGCGCTACCGGCAAGGCGGGCGAGGTGGCAGTGGTAGCCGACAAGGCGAAAGGCGTACTCAGCTATGCCGACCGGTTGGCACGGGGCGCCGAGACAGTCGCCGGCAAGGCAGAGGCACTCCGTCTTTTTGCGGGTACCGAGGCAAAGATGGGCATGGTAGCCGAAGCAGCCAAAACGGTTAGTAGAGCCACCATGTTGAGCCAGTATGCGGAAACCTTGCGGCAAGCAGCTGTCCTTGCTACCGCTGGTGATGCCGTAGCTGCCAGTACAGCGATCAAGGCCGGGATGAAGATTCCCGGTATGGTGAGTGCCGTGAAGGAAGCGAGCTTCGTACAAAAGGCTGGCCTACTGATTGACAGCGCGGGCAAGGTCGGCAAAGCCACGAAGGTGGTTGGCACAGCCAGTAAGGTGGTTGCTATCGAAGCCAAGCCATCGGTTGTCGCAGCTTTCAAGAAAGCCGGTATAGATATCAATAGCAAGGTCAGTCAGGAAGCACTAGCTGCGGCACGCCAAGCTTACCAAAATGCGAGTGCTCTTGGCATAAAGCAAGCTACTGCCAAAGTAGATATTGCTGCTGAAGCAGCCAAGGTACTAGGGGTAGCGAAAGACGCCGAAGTGGCCGACAAGATCGCCAAGAGTTTCTATTTGCGCGGTGCTGCTAACAATCCCATGTTCTACGCCAAGCGTACGAACTTTGTGGAACGACCACTAGCACGGGGAGCCGAGCTGTTAGGTGGAGCAGTGGATAAGGGCATCGGGCAGGCACGCAATATCGGAACTTATCTGGCTCACCCGATCGAAAGCATGAAGGATGCCGGGCGATCGCTTGGTGGGAAGTACGATGCACTCCGCGGCGCAGGTGCTGATGGATTGGCACGTGCCGGCGGATTGACGCTCGCCGATCTGGCTGGCGGCATAGTCCGGCTACCGCTCAAGGTTGCCAAGGGCGTTTACAATGTAGGAAATAAGGTCGTCAGAAGAGGCGCCAAGTCCGTCAAAGGCGTTGCCATGTTTGCCGCCCATCATCCCAAGATGACACTGGCAGCTGGGATGGCCAATCGTTTGGCCACTGATGCCATGGCCAGCTCGGGCAAGCCAGGGGTCGACACGGGCAAGCCAGGGGTCGACATGAGCAAACTCAGTGATGAGCAGGTGATGGCGATCGCCCGACAAAGCAACCTGGAGCCCACCCGCGAGAACGTGGCCAAATTCCTGACAGAAGCTCAGAGTTATCAAGGCACTGCCATCGGCCCGGACATGGGTACTCCCGAGCAAGTGAAGCAATTGCAGGAGGAGCTCCGCGCTTATGGCTACCCGATCGAACCTGGCGGCAAATTTGACGAGAATACCGCCATGGCGGTGAAAGATTTCAAGCAGCGCAAGGGTATCACGCAGACC
>JACQUT010000383.1 GCA_016267585.1 Cyanobacteria bacterium NC_groundwater_1444_Ag_S-0.65um_54_12 | reverse complement strand
TCAGACCAACCTTTTGGCGCTTAATGCCGCAATTGAAGCTGCGCGTGCCGGCGAACAAGGCCGAGGATTCGCAGTAGTCGCAGAAGAAGTGCGTAAACTTGCAGAGCAAAGCGCACATGCCACCGGTCAAATTGCCACGATGATTCAAGAGATCCAGTCCGAGACCGATAAGGCAGTCCTTACCATGAACACGGGTTCGCAAGAGGTGAATGAAGGGGTAGAGGTCATTAACCGGGCCGGGCGAGCCCTGGAGTTGATAGTTCAGGCGGCGGACTCTACCGATCAACAAATCCAACGTATCTCTGAAGCCGCCCAACAATTGGCCGGTGGCAGTAGCAAGGTGGCACAAACCGTCGAGCACATCTCGATGATCACCGAGCAATCCGCTGCCAGTGCCGAGGAGGTAGCTGCCACCACCCAGGAACAAACCGCAAGTACCCATGAAATCTCTTCTACTGCTAGCTCACTAGCCACGCTGGCGATTGAACTTGAGCAAATGGTCGGGCCCTTCAAAGTCTAGCTCTAATTAATTTATTTTTACCGAGTCTAGCCGTCGTTGACGAGCGCTGAATGGTTCGATAGCGTACATAGCCAGGGTGGTTTACCATGGCGAGCTTCAAGCATTACCTTCCAGCTGCCACGAGTGCAGAACAGGTGCTGCTGGACGAGTTGGCTCACGAGCATCCGCGACACTTACATGTTCACGTGCGACCCCAAAAAGAAATTTACCAGATCTTCTTCGAAGTCGACTCCCAGACGCTTGCCGGCTATGTTTGGTTTCTGCTGGCACGCCTGAAGAATTCCCAACGGCGTATCGAAGAACTCTACCGTCGCCCGGCCAATTTGCCGGTAGGCGAATATCGTGCTGCCAATAGCCGCTAATTCAGATCAATTCCTTCGCCCTGTGTCATTTTGCGGCGAACTTCCCAAGCGGCCATGCGGCGGCGAATGGTGGACTCAACTCCACGTCCGAATGGTTGGTAGTAACGGTGCGGTGGAATTTCGGACGGCCAGTAGCTCTGCGCTGGAGCAAACGCTCCAGGAAAACGGTGTGGATACTGGTAATCCTGGCCATAGCCCAGCCTTCGCATGAAATCGGTTGGTGCATTGCGCAGGTGTAGCGGCACCGCTCCGGGTGGGCGTGCTGCAGCATCTCGCAAAGCGGCTTCCATTGCCTCACAGGAAGCATTGCTCTTGGTAGCGGTCGCCAGATAGATGGTGGTCTGCGCCAGTGGTATGCGACCCTCTGGCATACCGATTTGTTGAACGGCCTGAAATGTCGCATTGGCAAGCAGTAATGCTACGGGATCCGCGTTTCCCACGTCTTCGGCTGCCGCCACTATCAAGCGTCTCGCGATAAAAAGCGGATCTTCGCCACCGCAAAGCATACGTGCCAGCCAGTAAAGAGCGGCATCCGGATCTGAGCCACGGATTGCTTTGTGGAAGGCGGAGATCACATTGAAATGGCTCTCACCAGCTCGATCGTAAGGAAGATTACGCCCTTGCAACAGAATGCAGACCTCTTCCACGGTATGGGCTCCAGCAGCTATGGCAGATTCCAGATTACCTAGTGCCACACGAGCATCGCCGTTGGCATAGTCCGAGAGATACGCTAGCACTTCATCCGGCAAATCTGGTGCATTGCCACCTGCACCACGTTCGGTATCGGCGAGCGCGCGCCGCAACAGCAAACATAAATTCTCGCTCGTCAGGGGTAGTAGTTCGAAAATACGGCTACGGCTGCGTAAGGCCGGATTCACCTCGAAGGAGGGGTTCTCGGTGGTTGCTCCTATCAAGGTCAAAGTGCCATTTTCCACATGTGGGAGAAGCGCATCTTGCTGAGCCTTGTTGAACCGATGAATCTCATCGATGAAAAGCAAAGTGCCCTCTCCGAAACGCCGAGTTTGCCGAGCCTCTTCCACCACTCGACGCAACTCCGGAATCCCGCTGGTAACAGCGCTAAATGGAATAAAACGCCATCCCAGCGTTTTAGCGATCACATAAGCCAGAGTCGTCTTTCCGGTTCCGGGCGGACCCCAGAGAATGATATTAGGTAACCGCTTAGCGGCTAGCAGACGCGCCAACGGTTTTCCTGGTCCCAGCAAATGTTCTTGCCCTACCACTTCGGAGATAGAGCGTGGGCGCATCCGAAAAGCTAGCGGAACTCCACCCTCACCTGACGCTGGTCGGTCAAATAAGCTTGCCTGGTCATCGCCGGCTGCCATCACTAAGGAGTTAGGCTTCCTGCCAGCGACCGGGCCTCCACCACGTCAGAGTTTTCTTCGGCGTCTGAACTTTGCCCCTTAGAGCCTGCTTTTTCTTCATTTCTCTTCAGCCTGGTATTTCTTTAGCTCGATATCAACAAACGAATCCTGCTCGATATCTTGCTCGGTTGGATCGAAATAAATGATGGAACTCTTGCCTTTTAGCAAGTTCTTTCCACCAGCGGATTTCCCCGCTAAAAATATTCGATAAGGGACACCAACCTTGAGATTATTGAGCACCATGGTCTGACTACTAGAATAAGTGGTTTTGAATACGGTTTCGTCAGTATCTTCGTTCTGAAGTCTCAGGTCGTAATAGCTAACAGCAGGTGAAGAATTTTCCACAAGCACGGTAGCTTTGCCGGAAAAGAGCACCGGGTCAAAAATGATTGTAACTTGCTGCGAATGAACGCTATCCAGATCTTGATCACCCGTCAGATCGAAGTAAGCAACGCTCGGCGTGACGGAATTCAACAGCTTTTCCGCCGCGGTGCCGCCAATATTGCCCCATGCTCTCACGGTTACCCGATACTTCTTACCTTGCTTCAAGTTGCTGAGCTGGGCAGTCATCTTGACCTCGCCTTGCTGGGGCAAGATTATTCGCACTGGCGGATTGAGTGAAACGTAACCGTCATGGTGCCATTGCTCGAGTTCGATTTCATAATGATAAATATCACTAGACTGCCAACGATGGCGAAGCGTCTGTACGCTCGCATAGGAAGTCGTTGCTAACACGAGTTCAGCCCGCACACCGGCTACTGCTGGTGTGGCGGGCTGAACTGGATTTAGCGCGCTATTGCAACCTGTCAAGATCAGCAATAACAGCACACTGGCTAACCAGGCAAGCCTCTTCATGGCTGTCCTGCCATTATCCCTTTTACTACTGAGCTTCACCGATCTCTGGCACCGTAGGATTCTGGAAAGTGCCATCTGCTGGCGTCGCTACGTTGGCTGCACCGGAACCACTGAAATTGACCGCATCGAAAACTACCTGCAAACTTGCGCTCTGGGTATCTTCAACATCTTGACTGGCCGTGAAATCGAAAATGGCAGTAGATGCTGCGTTGTTGAGCTGCGTGCTTGCCGCGCTGCCTCCGACGTTGCCGAAGCCCAACATCGAGACCTGATAGCTCATTCCCTGCTTCAAGTTGGTAAATACCGCCTTGGTCTTGGGTGTCCCACCCTTGCGCGGTACCGTCACCATCAGCGGTGGCACGAAATCGACATAAGAGCCGCCGCTAAAGTATTTCAGCTTGACGCGATATTCAAAGATATCATTGTCAACCCATTTGTGGACGATAGCCTGCGTCCGGAATCCCATTTCCCGAGCTGGCAGGATATTGACGGACACGGTTCGATTACCCTGCTGACCAGCGCTGGCTACCACCGCATTTGCGGTATCGAGCGCTGCATTTACGGATAAGTTCTTCACATTGTTGGCCACCGGCGCCACCGTGCAACCTGCCACTATGAACCCTACCAGCCAAGTCATCCGTTTCATCTCTTGTCCTCCTACCTTTTCTGAATCCTCACCCTCTGCAGCGCAGACCGTATATTACCCCTATCCAGACTGACCTAAATTGCTATATCGATAGCAGCCAACTTTTTCTTGCGTGAAGATTGCAAAATTCACGCAATCTCCACTTAGTGAATTCCAAATTCGCATCTTTTATTAAGTCTTTCTAAAAATCAGACCATGTTCTTGCCTGATTCGAATCAATTACTTGCTTTTACCACGCTTTCATTCTTCTCTAACTATGCCGAGCAACCCTTGATCCGGCGCTAAGCCTCTGACCCAGGCGAACAGGTCGGTTGGGTGGTGCCCGTATGGCCCCAAACCCCACCCCGGGTCGGATTCCAGGGCAGGAAACCCCCAGGTCTCTGGCCGTGGGCCACTGTGGGCCGGGTTCTGGACAC